>CACZLE010000056.1 GCA_902781945.1 uncultured Eubacteriales bacterium
CAGAAAATGAATTCATTCATTTTCTGGTCTGTCCAGCGGTTTTTCGCTGTGCGCTTTGCGCACAGCACGCCAGCGAAGCTGGCTGCCCGGAAGCGGTGGGCTGCGGTTTTGTTTCTCGTTGCGTCAGTTGCTTTTACGGCGACAAACGCAGGTTTTCTGCTTCTCTTTTGACGCAAAAGAGAAGCGTACCCTTTCCCCGTCAAATTTCTGTTTGTTGATTTGTTACGCCCAAGTCATAGACATAAAACAAGCCCCTCCGTTTCCGGAAGGGCTTTGCCTGTTATACTGCTCTGTTATTTGGCGTACTCGGTGCAACGGGTCTCGCGGATCACGTTGACGCGGATCTGGCCGGGATACTCCAGCTCATGCTCGATGCGCTTGGCGATCTCCTTGGCCATGACCTTGGTGCCCTCGTCGGTGATATCCTCGGGCTTGACCATGATGCGCACCTCGCGGCCGGACTGGATGGCATAGGATTTTTCCACGCCGGCGAACTCGTTGGCGATGGCTTCCAGCTTCTCCAGGCGCTTGATGTAGTTCTCCAGGCTCTCGCGGCGGGCGCCGGGGCGGGCGGCGCTGATGGCGTCGGCGGCCTGCACCAGCACGGCTTCCACGGTCTGGGGCTCCACGTCGTTGTGGTGGGCCATGATGCAATGGATCACGTCGTTGTTTTCATGATACTTGCGGGCCAGCTCGGCGCCCAGCTGCACGTGGGTGCCTTCCTGCTCGTGGTCCACGGCCTTGCCGATGTCGTGGAGCAGGCCGGCGCGCTTGGCCAGCTGCACGTCCGCGCCCAGCTCGGCGGCCATGAGGCCCGCCAGGTGGCTGACCTCGATGGAGTGCTTCAGCACGTTCTGGCCATAGGAGGTGCGGTAGCGCATGCGGCCCAGCAGCTTGACCAATTCGGGATGCAGGCCGTGCTGGCCGGTCTCGAAGATGGCCTGCTCGCCGGCCTCGCGGATCTGGTTGTCCACTTCCTTCTTGGCCTTTTCCACCATTTCCTCAATGCGGGCGGGGTGGATGCGGCCATCCTGGATCAGCTTTTCGATGGCGATGCGGGCGATCTCGCGGCGCACGGGATCGAAGGCGGACACGATGACGGCCTCGGGGGTATCGTCGATGATCAGATCGACGCCGGTGGCGGTCTCCAGGGCGCGGATGTTGCGGCCCTCGCGGCCAATGATGCGGCCCTTCATATCGTCGTTGGGCAGGTTGATGACGGACACCGTGGTCTCGGCCACGTGGTCGGCGGCGCACTTCTGGATGGCCAGGGCGATGATGTTGCGGGCCTTCTTTTCGCCCTCGTCCTTGGCTTTGGCCTCGATTTCGCGCACCATGGCGGCGGCGTCGTGGTAGGCTTCCTTCTGCACGCGGCTGATGATCATCTGCTCGGCCTCGTCCTGGGTCATGCCGGCGATGCGCTCCAGCTCCTGCACCTGCTTGTCGCGCAGCTGCTCCGCCTCATCGTAGAGCTCCTGGGTCTGCTCGGCCTTCTTGTTGATGGCCTCCTCGCGCTTCTCCAGGTTGTCGGTCTTTTTGTCCAGCGTTTCCTCGCGCTGGATCACGCGGCGCTCGTTGCGCTGCATTTCGGCGCGGCGGCTGCGGATCTCGTCGTCCAGCTTGGTTTTCAGCTTTAAGACTTCTTCCTTTGCCTCCAGCTCCATCTCCTTTTTGATTTCGCCGGCCTTGCGCGCGGCGTCATCCACCAGCTTCTTGGCATGCTCTTCGGCGCTGCCGATCTTCTGCTCCGCCTCTTGCTTGCGGCGGTTATAGCCGAACGTGTATCCCGCAAACGCGCCGATGAGCGCGCACACGATGATGAGTGCAATGGCAAGGATGATGTTCACCCGATTCTTCCCCTCTCTTTCCATCAGATTTTTCAAAGTCTTGATTATTTGTCAGCGACCCACGAAAAAAACCGCGCAGAAACTGCACGGCCTGACGCCTTTTCAGCCACATCATGAATTTTTAACCCGCACACAACAAAACATAGCAATGCGCTGGCGCTTGCTTTATCATGCAAAAGGGCGATCCCCCTGAAAAATAAGGAAGCAAAACATGTGTATCGAAAAACAGCGTCGGCGGAGGCACGCTAAATTCTCCGCTAATCAGCCGGTCTTCCATATTGTAAACGGATTGCAGGTCGTTTGTCAAGGGGATGCTTCACAAATATTGCGAACTTTTTCCGGATTTTCCATACAAAAATCCGCCCCGCCGCAGGGCGGGACGGAGAAGGGGCGAAAACGGAATCAGGCCGCGGGCTCCTGGGCGGTCTCGGGAACCTCGGGCACCACCTGCTCCAGCAGCTCTTCGGATACTTCGTCCGTAGCCACGGTGGTGATGGCGTCGCGGCGGGCGCAGAAGGAGCACAGGCGGGTGCGGTTGGCGGCGATGGCCTGCTCCACGCTGCCCTGCACCAGCTCCTCGGTGCGGTTCAGGGCCTGGCAGTCCTCATGGGTGTGATACACTTTGCCGCCCAGGCTGTTGGTCCACAGCACCTCGCCGGTGATGGCGGCCATGGCGGCCTCCTTCTGCTCGGCAGAGACGGGGTTCCAGTCATAGCCCAGCAGGCCGCCGATGATCAGCATGATGGCGGCGCAGGCCACGCCCACCACCTTCATCTTCTTGTCGGCGTTCTTGTTGGTAAGCAGCAGCACGATGAAGGGCACGAAGCACAGGATGGTCATGATCAGGCCCATGTTGTTCCACAGCCAGAACTTGGCCTTGTTCTTTTCGCTGGCGGGCTTGATGCGGTTGGCCTTTTTCCACAGCTGGGAGCCGATGATCAGGCAGATCAGATCCAGCACCAGGAAGGCCACCATCTGCCACAGGGTGGGGATGAACTTGAGGTCGATCTTGCCGAAGGTGACCAGCACGGCCAGCACCTCGCAGCCGATGGCCAGCAGCCACAGCACGATGGCGCCGATGCGGTAGGGGGTGCTGCTGCCCACGGGGGCGGCGGCCTGCTTGGCGGCCAGGTTGGCGGCGGCAGCCTCTTCCTTGCTCATCTGGCTGCCGGTGGTGGCGGAAACGATTTTATGTTCTTTCTTTTCAGCCATTCATATCACTCCATTCTCAATTGATCGGTACTTTTCCATTATACATGAAAATTTTACTTTTTCAATAAATTCGCAAAACTTTCTTGACGAACGCCCCGGAAGGGCGCATAATTGAAGAAAAAGCAAAGGAGGCCATACAATGGCCGATAAAAAGGAATTCATCGCCTATTTGCCCGAGGACGATATGCCCGAAAATGATATCCTGGAGGAAATCAGCCAGAAGAGCGGCGCCTCCAGCGACGAGGTGCGCGGCGTGCTGGACAGCCTGCTGCCCCTGCTCAGCGGCGGCGCCAGCGCCCAGGCCGCCAGCCAGAGCGTGGCCCAGTCCACCGGCATCGATCTGGGCAAGGTGCTCAAGATCATCGCCGTGGCCGCGCCGCTGCTGATGAGCCTGACCAATACCAACACCAGCGGCAACAGCAGCTCCGGCGGGCTGGGGGGCCTGCTGGGCGGCTTGCTGGGCGGCGGAAACAGCGGCAATTCCTCCTCCGGCGGCGGACTGGGCAGCCTGCTGGGCGGACTATTCGGCGGCGGCTCCTCCAATAATAACAGCGGCAATTCCTCCTCCGGCGGCATGGGCAGCCTGCTGGGCGGGCTGCTGAACCTGACCAGCACCGATACAAGCGGCGAGGTCTCCACCGGCACGGCCTCCGCCCCCGCGGGGACCACGGTGATCAAGAATCCCAACAAGAAAAAGACCACCGCGGCGAAAAAGACCAGCAGCTCCACCAGCGCCAGGAAAAAGATCGCCACGGCGGCGAAGAAAACCAGCACCACGGCGGCAAAAAAGACGAGTTCTTCCACCGCGGCCAAGAAAACGACGTCCGCCGCAAAGAAAACCACCACGGCTTCCGCGAAGAAAAAGACCACAACCAAGAAAACCACGAAATAACAAACAAGATCCTGCCAGCCGGCAGGATCTATGCTTTTATACGAACACTTCCACCGCCGTATTGCTTTTGCCCTTCTTGCTCAGGCTGTCCACGCCGATGTACTTCATGCGGCCAAAGCCGCGCACGGAGAGGATCTCGCCTTCCTTGGGCGTATAGCCGGTATCCGCGCAGGCCCGTCCGTCCACGAACACCCGGCCCTGGGCGAACAGCGCCTGGGCGTCGGCGCGGGACAGCTTGAACACGTGGGCGACGAGGGCGTCGGCGCGCACGGAGGCCAGCTGCACCACCCGGCGCTCCAGCCGGAACAGGTCGCCCTGGGGCAGGGCATCCAAAATAGAACAGCGGACCGTGGTGCGCCGCACCTGCGTAAGGCTTTGCTGGATGTAGGGCGCGATACGCTCCTCGCAAAAGAGAAAGGCCTCCTCCTCCCGCACCACGATATCCCCCAGCAGCTCCCGCTCAAAGCCCAGGTTCATCAGCGCCCCCAGAAAATCCCGGTGGGTCAGCTTTTCGGCAAACTTTGCGCTGGCCGGGGCCATGCGCACGCAGGCGATGGGAAAAGGCTGGTCATAGCCGCATTCCTCCTCGCTGCCCAGGCGCAGCATCTTGCGCTCGCAGCCCTCCGCCCCGCCAAACAGCGTCCAGGGGGCCCGGGGCAGCCGGGGCAGGCAGCGGTTCAGGGTGTTCAGCGCCGCCAGGTCCAGAAAATGGGTGAACAAATATACGCCCTGCGTGTCATAGCGCCGGAACAGCTCCTGAAACCGTTTTTCCTGTGTGTCGTCCAAAATAACCTCCGGGTGGAAATTAATGTCGTTTATATGTCGCAAATCTTTGATAAAGTGGTTATGAATCAATCCGCCTTGGGCAAATTCCATTTAAAAGTGGCGGACAGGATGCGGATCACCACCACCGTGGCCGCACCCGCCACCATGGCCGGGACCTGGCCCAGGGCATGCCAGCTCAGGGCGCACAGCAGGGCCCCCGCCAGGGAGGCGCAGGCATAAATATGCCGGACGAAGATATAGGGCATGTCCCCCGCCATCACATCCCGCATGACGCCGCCGCCCACTCCCGTGAGCACGCCCACGAACACCGCCAGGAAGGCCCCGCCGTCGGGCTGGGCCGTATAGGCCATGCTGACGCCCACCACGCTGAAAATGCCCAGGCCCAGGGCGTCCATCACCAGCATGGTGCGCTGATAGACGGCGTGATTGCCGGTCAGGTAATGGCGCACGGGCTTGAGGAACACGATGATGGACACCGCGATGGCCGTCAGGGCGTAGATGGGATCGCGGAAGGTGGCGGGCGGCGTCACGTCCAGGATCACGTCCCGGATGATGCCGCCTCCCACGGCGGTGGTCAGGGCCAGCACGGCCACGCCGAAAATATCCATCTTTTTACGGATGGCGATGATGGCTCCGGAGGCCGCGAAGGCCACCGTGCCCACCAATTCCAGGATCAATGCAAAGGTATTCATAAGCCCCTCCGGCATTTCGTTCCAGGGGGATTATACCCCAGAGGCCGCCCGGAGGCAAGCAAAAAAAGCAGCCATATGCAGGAATATCCATGGCCATGTCAAATAATATATGCATTTCCCATCAAGGAGGCCGCCATGAACACGATGCACCTGGCCTACGCCGTGGAGGTGGAGCGCTGCGGCTCCATCACCCAGGCCGCCGAAAACCTGTATATGGCCCAGCCCAACCTGAGCAAAGCCATCAAAGAGCTGGAGGAGAGCATGGGCTTTTCCATCTTTGCCCGCACTTCCCGGGGCGTGGTTCCCACCGCCCGCGGGCGGGAGTTTTTGGGGTACGCCCGGGCCATCCTGGCCCAGGTGCGCAAAATGGAATCCCTGAGCCAGGCCCCGTCAAACGGCGCGCAGCGGTTCAGCCTGATCCTGCCCCACGGCGGCTGCGCAGCCCTGTGTCTGGAGCGTTTTCTCGAAACCATAGACCCCGAAGCGCCCCTGGACATGCGGGTGCAGGAGGCCGGGTTGGCCGCCGCCCTGAGCGAAGTGGCGGATGGGCGCTGTCCACTGGGCGTGGCCCGCTATGACGCGGCCCGGGAGAAGGAATTTGAAGCCCAATTGCGGGAAAAGAGCCTCAGCGCCCTCTCCCTGGCGGAATACGACTGCGTGGTCCTCCTTTCCCTGCGCCATCCCTTGGCCGCGGCGCGGCAGATCGCCCTGGCGGACCTGGCCACCTGCCCCGAGATCCTGCCCGAGGACCCGCCCTTCGGACGGCATCGGCAGGAAAACCCGCGGCGCATCGCGGCGTCCTGCTGGCGTCAGCAATGGGAGCTGCTGGGCCGCCTGCCCTCGGCCTACGCCTGGAGCGCTCCCGAGCCCCCCGCCCTGCTGGCCCGCTACGGCCTGACCCAGCGTCCCTGCCCGGAATGCGAACTGCGCCTGCGGGACGCCCTCATTTTCCCCGCCGGATATCACTTTTCGCCCCTGGAGGGGCGCTTCCGGGACATGCTGGCGGAGGCCTGCGGGCAGATGGCGGGAAGGTGATAATGCTCCCTTCGCAAAACATCCTCCAGCAAATCCGAATCCATTCACCCCTTCCTTCCGAAGGCATAGCATGAAAGGGAAGGGAGGAATCCTCATGGCATATTTCAACGGCATCCAGTATGCGACCAATGCCACTGTGGTGGCCAATCCGGGCCGCCGGGAAAGCGGCTGTGATATAGAGATCAATTATTTGAACGACCAGGGAGCCAGCCGCAACGTTATCCTGCGGGTGACGGACAGCACAGTGCTGCGCGGGGCGGACGGCAGCCGCGTGTCCTGCGCCAGCTTTCGTCCCGGCCAGCGGGTGAACGCCAGCTTTACCGACAGCATGAGCGACAGCGCTCCGCCCATGGCCCGGGCGTACAGCATCACGCGGCTGGGCGGCGCGAGCGGCGGCGTGGTGGGCATCGATATCGATTTGTAATACTGAACCTTGATTGAAAACATTCATAAACAGAAATTTGACGGGGAAAGGGATACGCTTCTCTTTTGCGTCAAAAGAGAAGCAGAAAACCTGCGTTTGTCGCCGTAAAAGCAGCTAACGCAACGAGAAACAAAACTGTAGCCCACCGCTTCCGGGCAGCCAGCTTTGCTGGCGCGCTGTGCTGCACGGCGCACAGCGAAAACCGGCGTCAGGCCGGAGAAAATGAGTAAACTCATTTTTCCGGACTGCCGCCGGTTTTCTCATGCCCGGAAGCTCTCGCTGCGACTTCCAAGTTACAGGCGCAGATTGTTTGTTATTGTATTCAAGTTGGTTCGCCCGCTGAGGTCCAGGAGAAGAATTCTCCTGACGCAGAGGCTTGGAGGGCTCGAAGCGCCAGGAAAGGCTGCCGGTGGCAGGCTTTCAGCGTAGAGCGGGCCGGAAGGCCCCGGGCGCGGAGGCCTCCAACGTCTCCTCCTGCCAGTTTCTGTTTGTAAAATACCACGCTTTCTTCTGCCTTAGAAGAAAGCGCGGTCTATTACTTGGTTTATACCGCGTCCGGGCGTTTTTCCTCCGGCAAAGCGGCTTTTTTGCTGTGGGTCAGGCGCGGGGCATGGGCCGCGCGGGTCAGCAGGGGCTTGGCGCCCTCGGTGATCACGTCGCGGGTCACGTGGCAGGCGGTCACGTCCTTCTGGCCGGGCAGGTCAAACATGGTGTCCAGCAGCGCGTGCTCAATGATGGCGCGCAGGCCGCGGGCGCCGCTCTTCTGCTGCATGGCCAGCTTGGCGATGGCGGACAGAGCGTCCTCGTCAAAGGAAAGCTCCACGCCGTCCAGCTCCAGCAGCTTGGCGTACTGCTTGACCAGCGCGTTCTTGGGCTCGGTCAGGATGCGCACCAGGGCCTTTTCGTCCAGCTTATCCAGCGTCACCACCACGGGCAGACGGCCCACAAACTCGGGGATCAGGCCGAACTTCATCAGGTCCTCGGGACGCAGCTGCTTTAAGGCGTTGGCCGCCTCGTCATTGCTGTCGCCGCTGAGCTTTGCGCCAAAGCCCAGGGTGCGGCTGCCGATGCGCTGCTGGATGATGGGAGCCAGACCGTCGAAAGCGCCGCCGCAGATGAACAGGATGTTGGTGGTGTCGATCTGCATGAATTCCTGATGGGGGTGCTTGCGGCCCCCCTGGGGCGGCACGTTGGCCGTGGTGCCCTCCAGGATTTTGAGCAGCGCCTGCTGCACGCCCTCGCCGCTGACGTCGCGGGTGATGGAGACATTCTCGCCCTTGCGGCTGATCTTGTCGATCTCGTCGATGTAGATGATGCCGCGCTGGGCCGCCTGGATATCCCCGTCCGCCGCCTGGATCAGGCGCAGCAGGATGTTTTCCACGTCCTCGCCCACATAGCCCGCCTCGGTGAGGGCCGTGGCGTCGGCGATGGCGAAGGGCACGTTGAGGATGCGGGCCAGAGACTGGGCCAGATAGGTCTTGCCGCAGCCCGTGGGGCCCACCATCAGGATGTTGGATTTTTGCAGCTCCACGTCGCCGGCCTTGGGCTTGGCGCTGATGCGCTTATAGTGGTTGTACACCGCCACGCACAGGGTGCGTTTGGCGTCGTCCTGGCCGATGACATATTCGTCCAGCACGGCCTTCATCTCGCTGGGCAGCGGGATATCGGCGTTCTGCGCGGCGGCGTTCATGGGAGATACGAGGTCGTCCGCGATGATGTCATGGCACAGCATGACGCACTCATTGCAGATAAATACGTTGGGCCCGGCGATCAGGCGGCGCACCTGATCCTGGGTCTTGCCGCAGAAGCTGCACCGATGCAGCCGGCGGGTGGTGAAATCATCCTTGGGCATTTGTCACCTCAGGCATTCTTTTTACGGGGATAATAGATCTGGTCGATGATGCCGTACTGCAGGGCTTCCTCGGCGGTCATGAAGTAATCGCGCTCGCAGTCCAGCCGCAGCTTGCCTTCCTCCTGGCCGGTCATCTCGCTCATCATGCGGATCATCTTGTCCTTGGTGCGCAGCAGCCATTTGGCGCGGATCTCCACGTCCGTGGCCTGGCCGCTGGCGCCGCCCAGGGGCTGGTGGATCATGATTTCGCTGTTGGGCAGAGCCAGACGCTTGCCCTTTTCGCCCGCCATCAGCAGGAAGGCGCCCATGCTGGCGGCCATGCCCACGCACACCGTGCGCACGTCGGGCTTGATGTAGTTCATGGTGTCGTAGATGGCCATGCCCGCGGTGACGCTGCCGCCGGGGCTGTTGATGTAAAGGGAGATATCCGCCTCGGGATTATCCATCTCCAGGAACAGCAGCTGGGCGATGACGATGTTGGCCACCTGGTCGTTGATCTCGTCCGCCAGGAAAATGATGCGGTCCTTGAGCAGGCGGGAATACAGGTCGTATCCGCGCTCGCCGTTGCTGGTGCGCTCCACCACGTTGGGAATCAAAATGCTCATTGCTTTCCTCCAGGGTCACCATAAAGCATATGACGCCGGGCGTCCTTTTATGCCTCATGCTTGGGATAAACGATTTTTGCGGCAGAGGACCGCCAGGTCGCGCCTTCGCCCGCCTGACAGCCCTCTGTTCCGCAGATTTGAAATTACTTGTTTTCCTCTTCGGCGGGCTTTTCTTCCTCAGCCGCCTTCTTGGCTTTCTTGGCAGGCTTCTTTTCGGCCTTCTTTTCTTCCTTTTCCTCGCCCTTTTCGGTGATCTTGGCGTTCTCCTTCAGGAAGTCGATGGTCTTCTTGATGCCGGCGGTCTCCTTCAGGTATTCGCGCTGACCGTCGGACAGGGAGGCCTTGAATTCCTCCACCTCGCGGCCCATGCGCTGGGCCTGGTCGGCGATGGTCGCCTCGGCGTCCTCATCAGAGGGCACGATGTTTTCAGCCTTGGCGATGGCTTCCAGCACCAGCTGAGTCTTGACGCGGTTGGTGGCTTCGCCCTTGTACTGCTCGCGCACCTGATCGATGGTCTGGCCGGTGTACTTGAGATAGTCCTCAAACCGCAGGCCCTGATAGGCCATGCGCATTTCCATCTCGCGCAGCATGGTGGTCACTTCGTCCTCGATCATGGCGGCGGGAATGTCGCAGTCGGCGGCGTCCACTACCTTCTGCACCAGGGCGTCCTCCAGCTCGGCCTCAGCGCGGTCCGCCTCGTTCTTTTCCAGGGTTTCCACGATGTTCTTCTTGTAGGCCTCGAAGGTGTCGAATTCGCTCACGTCGGCGGCGAAATCGTCATCCAGGGCGGGCTTCACCTTTTCCTGAATGCCGTTGACCTTCACATGGAACACGGCGGCCTTGCCCGCCAGCTCCTCGGCGTGATACTGCTCGGGGAAGGTGACGTTCAGGTCCTTTTCCTCGCCGATCTGCATGCCCACCATCTGCTCCTCGAAGCCCGGGATGAACATGTTGCTGCCGATGGTCAGGCTCTGGTTTTCGGCGGTGCCGCCGTCAAAGGCCACGCCGTCCACGGTGCCGGCATAGTTCAGGTTCACGATGTCGCCGTTCTCCACGGCGCGGTCGGTGACGTCCTGGGTGGTGCTGGCGCGCTCCACGTCGCTGTCGATGCGGGCGTTGATGGCTTCCTCGGTGACGGGGCGCAGGTTCTTCTGCACTTCCACGCCCTTGTATTCGCCCAGGGTGATGTCGGGCTTCACGAACACCTCGATGGTGTATTTCAGCTCCTGGCCGCTGCCGATCTGCTGGATATCCACCTCGGGACGATCCACGGGATTGGCATTCTCCGCCTTCACAGCCTCGTCATAAGCGGGCTGGGCGATGATTTCAAAGGCATCGTCATAGAACACGGCTTCGCCGTACATATTTTCGATCAGCTTGCGCGGGGCCTTTCCCTTGCGGAAGCCAGGCACGTTGATCTTGCTGCGGTTCTTCAGATAGGACTGATGCATGGCGGCATCAAAGGCCTCGGCGCTCTCCACGAAGGTGAACTTTACCTTATTGCTTGCGATCTTTTCCACGGTGTAAGACATTTGGGACCCTCCTGCGCAAATTGCGTTCAATCAGCGTGCGTGTGCCTGTGCACATTCACACGCAGTAAATTATTATAGCACCACTTGCACGTGAATGCAAGAAAAAAGAACCGACTTTTTCCGGGATTTCGGGAAAAATCGGTTCATTGTTGCCGACGTGTTTACCGCACCGCCGCCTCGAAGGCCTCGAAAAACGCCGGGCAGCTCCAGGTGCCGCAGGCCATCAGGCTCTCGTCCCGCACGCTCATTTGCAGCACCAGGCCGTTTTGCAGGCCGATCAGCAGGGATTTGCCGGTTTCGGCGGCGCCCGCGCGGGTCAGGGCGGCATTGGAAAGCAGGATGCCCATCAGGCGCTGGGCTTCGGCGGGATCGGTGACGGTGCCCACGTCCGTGAGCTCCAGCGCGACGGCGGCATTGCCGCCCAGGGTATCCGCCAGACTTTCGCCGGAGGGGCCGCTGTTGCCGTAGGACACCCGCTGGAACACGCGCAGATTTCCGTTCACCTGGGCCGCCACGGCGGCGCTGCCCATGCCGGACACGGCGTAGACCGTTTCGCCCTGGGCCGCGATATTGCTGACGATGCCGCCGCTGGCCAGGGCGGGCTCGCTGGTGTAGGTATCCACCGCGCCCAGGCTGCCGCCCAGCAGATCGCTGCTGAGGCTGGAGGGAGCGCTCATCATGCGGTAATAGCGCCCGTTTACGCAGATCAGCGGAAAATTGGCCCCGTTGGCCGCCTCCCATACGCCGCGGTAACTGGGCGCGGAGCGCTGGGAAATGACCACGCTGCCCTGATGCATGTCCAGGGCCACAGCCTGGCCGCCCTGGGGCAGCGCGCCGCCGGTCTGGGTATCGATGAGGGATTGCCCGCCATTGAGGGGCTTGGCGATCATGCTGGGAATGCCCACCAGCAGCCCCACCACGAAGGCCACCAGGCAGGTCATGGCGGCGGCGGTGCGCAAAAACTGCGCCCCCGCGCTGCGCCGGGGCAGGGGCTTGCCGCTTTCGCGGATGCGCTGCCCATCCCGGATGATATCGTTCTTTAACGCCTGGGAAGCGTGAAGACCGCCCAGCAGTTCATCCGTCGCTTCGGGGAGATTTTCCAATCGCTTCACGCTTGCTCACTTCCTTCGCCCAATATTTTTTCCAGCTTTTTGCGGCCCCGGGCCAGGCGGCTGGACACCGTGCCCTCGGGCACCCCGGTGATCTGCGCGATCTCGCTGATGTTGTAGCCCTGATAATAATGCAGAATGAAAATTTCGCGGAAATCCGGCGGCAGGCTGTTGACAGCGGCCAGGATCTCCTGCTTTTCCAGCCGCTGATTGATGGTATCCGGCCCGGGGATCATCTCAAAGACCGGGCTGCCGGAGATCACCCGCCGCATCCAGGCGGAGCGCCAGATATCCCGGCAGCGGTTCAGCGCCACCTTGAGCAGCCAGGCCTTTTCGCTGCCCGGCGGCAAACTGGGCCGGTTGACGAACAGGCTGACGAAGGCGTCGTGGCACACGTCCTCCGCCTTGCCGCGGTCAGCCAGATAAAAATAGCTCACGCGGATCACGTCGGTGGCATAGCGGGTGTACAGCGCGTCAAACCAGGCGGAGAATTCCTCCTCCGTCATGGCGTTGCCTGCCTGCTGCCTCACTTCACTCATAATAACGAAGTATCCTTCCGTTTTGTTGCATGCGAAATAAAAAATTTTTTTCGCTTTTTTATTATACAGCGGGGAAAAATCCGCGTCAAGCGGCGCGGGCCAGGGAAAAACCGGCAGCCCTTGTCATTTTGGAAGCCATGGATTATAATACGTTTATTCATTCATTGGAGGCTGCCTTATGCAATTCAGATCCAATCCCCAAACCGGCGAAAGCCTGTCCGCCCTGGGCTACGGCTGCATGCGCTTTACCAAGCGCGGCGGCGTCATCGACCAGGAAAAGGCCGAGCGCGAAATGCTGCTGGCCCTGGAAAACGGCGTCAATTATTTCGATACCGCGTATATTTATCCGGGCAGTGAGGCGTGTCTGGGCAAATTCATCCAGCATTACCAATGCCGGGACCGGCTGTATATCGCCACCAAGCTGCCCCAGTACCGGGTGAACAAGATCGCCGACGCCGAAAAATATTTCCAGGAGGAATTGGACCGGCTGCAAACCGATCACGTGGACTATTATCTGATGCACATGCTCAACGACGCCTCCAGCTGGCAGCGCCTGTGCGCCCTGGGCATCCGGGAATGGATCGCCGACAAAAAGAAAACCGGGGCCATCCGCCACATCGGTTTTTCCTTCCATGGCGGCGCCCGGCAATTCAAGGAATTGGTGGACGCCTACGATTGGGAATTCTGCCAGATCCAGTTCAATTATATGGACGAGTATAGCCAGGCGGGCATCGAGGGCCTGCGCTACGCCCATGAAAAGAGCCTGCCCGTCGTCATCATGGAGCCCCTGCGGGGCGGCAAGCTGGCGGGCGGTTTTTCCAAGGAGACGCAGCATATTTTCGATACCGCGGAGCCCCGCCGCTCCCCGGTGGACTGGGCCCTGCGCTGGATCTGGGATCATCCCGAGGTCACGGTGGTGCTCAGCGGCATGAACGACGAAACCCAGGTGACGGAAAACTGCCGCATCGCCTCGGAAAGCCTGCCAAACACCCTGTCGCCCGACGAACTGGCCGTCTATGGCCGCCTGCTGGCCGCCATGCGCGCCCAGACGCGGGTGGGCTGCACCGGCTGCGGCTATTGTCAGCCCTGCCCCAAGGGCGTGGATATCCCCACCTGTTTCTCCATTTATAATTCCAGCTACGTGGACGGCTATATCAACGGCCTGCGGGAGTATTTCATGTGCACCACCCTCCGCAAGGTGCGCAGCAACGCCGGCCTGTGCGTCAAATGCGGCAAGTGCGAACAGCATTGCCCCCAGCACATCGATATCCGCAACCAGCTGGACGGGGTGAAAAAGCGTTTCGAGAGCCCCCTGTACAAGCTCGCCGCCAAGGGCTTGCCGCTGATCATGAAGTATTAAGGAGACTTATAAACAGAGATTTGACGGAAAAAAGATACGACGGGGCCTTCTCTTTCAGAGCCTGAAAGAGAAGCAGAAAGGGCAATCTTTATATTTGTTGGCGTGGCGATGGCTGGT
>CACZLE010000057.1 GCA_902781945.1 uncultured Eubacteriales bacterium
CGCAGGCAGACTGAGGATGTGCGATTCTGCGAATCGCCATCCGAAACCCGCGCTTGCCGCAGGCAGTAGCGCGGGGCGTAGAACTGAAAGAGAAGGCCCCCGTCGTTCCCTTCCCCCGTCAAATTTCTGTTTGTTGTTGACAGAAGCAAAGCCAGGCCTTAGAATACAACCCGGAGGCGATAGATATGGAATGGATGATCGATACCGCGAATTTGAACGCGATCAAGGAAGCGGTGGACATGCTGCCGTTGTCTGGCATCACCACCAATCCTTCGATATTGAAGGCGGAACTGCCCTTTGATTACGAGACGCAGCTGAAGGCCATCCGGGCGCTGACCCCGGGGCTGACCATGCACGTGCAATTGGGCAGCGAGGACTGCGAGGGCATGCTGGAGGAAGCGGCGTATCTGCAAAACCTGCTGGGCCAGGATATCTATGTGAAGGTGCCCACCACCGAGGCGGGCGTGAAGGCCATGCGGCGGCTCAAGGACCGGGGCGTCAACGTGACGGCCACGGCCATCTATTATCCTTTGCAGGCCATGCTGGCGGTCAGCGCGGGGGCGGACTATCTGGCCCCCTACTGCAACCGCATGGAGCAGAACGAGATTGATTTCGGCAAAGCCATCGAGCAGATTCGGGACATGATCGACCTGGGCGGCTACGAGGCCAAGATCCTGGGCGCCAGCTTCAAGAACGCCGGTCAGGTGGTGCGGGCCATCGACAGCGGCGCCCATGCGGTCACCGTGCAGCCCGCCATGCTGCGCAGCGTGCTGAAAAGCGCCCTGGTGACGGACGCCGTGGCGGCCTTTACCAAGGATTACGCGCTGGTGACGGGAAAATAAAAATATGATAAAAAAGATATAAGGAGATCCTTCGACTCCGCTGCGCTCCGCTCAGGATGACAATGTAAGGTATGTTTTCTTTTGTTTATGTGTTGCAAAAAAGCCGACAAACAAGAGGAAAATTACCCATCGATGTCATCCTGAGCGGAGCGCAGCGGAGTCGAAGGATCTATTTTTTGTCTATTTTTATATCTCGACGTTTCCGTGCTCCCTGCGGTATTCCGTGGGGGTGAGCCCGGTCACTTTTTTGAAAATATGGGAAAAATGGGAGGAGGACACGAAGCCCACTTCCTCGCCCGCCTGGGAGATGGATTTGGCGGGGTCCAGCAGCAGGACCTTGGCCTTTTCGCAGCGCACGGCGTTGTGATAGGCCAGCAGGGTGCTGCCGGTATGGCTTTTGAAGGTGCGCAGCAGATAGCTGCCGTTGACGAAAAGGGCGCTGGCAACGGCCTGCAGGGAGAACTTCTCCGCGCTGTGGGCATCGATATAGGCCATGGCGGCCTGGGTCAGCTTTTCGCCGCTGGCGCGCTTCTTGGGGGGGATCTGCACCTGCAAGCCTCCTCTCGACGGATTGGTTAGCGATAACTTACGCATATATGTTAGCACAAACTAACCGTTTGCGCTATCTTTTTTTTCAAATGGTCAATTTCAGGCAAGAGAAGGGCCGAATTAGTCAATTTCAGAATAGCGCGGAAGGTTAGATTATGCTAATATATCAAGGCGGGTTAGATGAACCTAACAGAAACTCCGCGAAAGGAAGTACATTTTCATGAAGAACGGAAGGCTGGCAAGGCGTTTGCTGTGCGGCCTGATAACGGTGCTGCTGCTGTTGCCCTGCCTGGGTCTGGCGGAGGACGCCTCCACCCGTTGGGCGGACGCGGCGGACGCCATCGACAAGTTTTTGGACGCCGCCTTTGAAAGCTATCTGGACGGCGACGCCAAAGCGGCCTATGACAACGTGAGCAACGCCTATTTCCGGGTCTACGAGACCACGGGCTTTGAGCGCCAGACCATGAGCTACATTTCCGGCAACCGCAAAAACGCGGTGGAAATGCAGTTTTCCGCCTGCAAGGGCGCGGTGAAAAAGAGCAACGAGGATCTGGAAACCAAGATTTCCGTGCGCAGCGCCCTGGCCAAGCTGAAGGCCATGATCCGCGAGGACGGCAACAAGCTGGCGGCCATGCAGGGCGGCGTGCAGAGCGAGACCAAGTATTATCTGCGGGGCGAGCTGGTGTCCAGCGATCCCTACGCCGATTTTTCCGCCGATCCCAACGCGGCTCCCAAGTATGCCGATTGGTATGAGGCCGCCACCTTGGTGAAGGAGCTGCTGGATACCGCCTATATGGGCTATCTGGACAAGGACTTTGAGGCGGCGGGCGACAACCTGAACACGGCGTACTATTCCGTGTATGAGGAATCCGGCCTGGATCACGCCATCTACACCGAGCTTTCCCTGAAAGAGCGCCAGGCCATGGAGAAGCACTTCACCAACCTGCGCAGTTTGGTGTCAAGCGCCGAAACAAAGTATCAGAAGAATAAGTACCGCACCACCACCGACGCGGCCAAGAACGCCATCCTGAAATACGCCAAGGCCATCGATACCGCCGCGGCGGAAGCGAAGGCCGCGGAGGCCGCGGCGGCCGCCGAGGCTGCCGCCGCCCAGGCGGCGGAGGTCGCCCAAGAGACCAAGGAATCTGATCCCCGGCTGCTCACCTTCCTGGGCGCCTTCGGCATCATCGTGCGCGAGGGCCTGGAGGCCATCCTGGTGATCGCCGCCATCATCGCCTATCTGGTGAAGAGCGGCAACATGAAGAACCTCAGGAACGTGTACATCGGCGCGGTGGCCGGCATCGCGGCCAGCTTCATCGCCGCCGCCGTCCTGGCCTGGGCCAAGAGCGCCTTTGCCAGCGCGGGCATGGCCCAGGAGATCATCGAAGGCATCACCGCCCTGATCGCTGTGTGCGTGCTGTTCTATGTGAGCAACTGGATGATCAGCAAGGCGGAGGCCGCCTCCTGGAGCCGTTACATCGACGGCAAGGTGCAGTCCTCCGTGGAGCAGGGCAGCGGCTTTGCCCTGGCCTTCACCGCCTTCCTGAGCGTGTTCCGCGAGGGCGCGGAAGTGGTGCTGTTCTACCAGCCCATGCTGAGCGAGGGCAACCCCGGCATGGTGTGGGCGGGCTTCGGCGCGGGCTGCGTGCTGCTGGTGTTCGTGTACCTGGCCATCACCAAGCTGTCCATCAAGCTGCCCATCAAGGTGTTCTTCACCGCCACGTCGATCCTGATGGCCATTATGTGCGTCAGCTTCCTGGGCAGCGGCATCAAGGAGCTGGCCGAGGGCAACGTGTTCGACCTGACCCTGAACGTGCCGGGCATCCCCGAAAACGACGTGATCCAGGTGCTGGGCATCTATCCCTACCTGGAGACCCTGGTGCCTCAGCTGATATTGTCCATCATCCTGCTGGTCACCTTCCTGATCGCCCACTACCGGGGCAAGATGGACGCCTTGAAGGCGCAATATGAAAACCGTTGATCCGCGCTTTCCCTGCCCCGCGTAGGGCTGCGCTGACCATACAATGAATGCAATTGAGGAGGATTTCGCAATGAAGAAGTTTTTCGCTCTGCTGCTGGCCGCTATGATGCTGCTGACCATGACCGCCGTTGCCACCGCTGAGGAAGCCGGCTTTGATGAATATGAGCTGGGCGTCGAAGGCGAACAGGAAGTGGGCTTCATGACCATGGCTATGGTGTATTTCCAGCCCGTGGATATGGCTCCCGTGGAGAACGCCACCCCCAAGGAAGGCTCTGATCTGCACATCGAAGTGGACTTGACCGCCAACGAGAACCCCTATGGTTTCCCCGTGGACAGCTGGGTGCCCTATCTGAGCATCGATTTCTCCATCAAGGATCTGGACGGCAAGGAAGTGTATTCCGGCTCCATGATGCCCATGGCCGCCTCTGATGGCCCCCACTACGGCAACAACATTCCTCTGCCCGAGGGCGAATACACCATCACCCTGTACATCAAGAGCCCCGCGGAGAACGGCTATCTGCTGCACGTGGACGCCGAGACCGGCGTGGAAGCCGATTCCTTCTGGACCGAGCCCCTGGAAGCGACCTGGACCGGCTGGAAGTTCGTCAAGGAATGGTAATCCCCGCCAACAAAGGATAAAAAACCTCAAATTGCTGGTGCAACCTCCGCGGGGGAGGGGGCACCAGCAGTCTGCATGTTTAAACGGGAGGAAAAACGGTGCTCAAATATCTGTGGATGGTGACCCAGGACCTGTTCCTGGCCGTGACCTATGTGACCTGGATCCACGCCGTGCTGGGCAGGCTGTATGGCCGCCGGGGACGGGTGATCCATGGCGCCGCCCTGGGGGCGGGCGTGCTGGCCTCCGTCGCTCTGGCGATTGTGAAATTCAACACCAGGCTCATCGTATCCAGCCATTGGAACCATTATCTGTACGCCGTCATCATGGCGCTGACGCTGATATTTTTCATCCTGTCCCTGATCCTGGGCCGCAGGGAAAACGCGCGGCTGGGAGCCGGGGGCGCGGTGCTGACCATAAGCGGGGCGGCTCTGTCCGCCGTGCTGATCTTTTATAGCCTGCCCGGGGTGCTGCTGTATCCCTTCAGCTTCAACACCATGGGCAACGGCTACCTTTCGTCCTATTACATGGTGCGCCTGGCGGGCTGGGCCCTGGGCTTGGTGCTGCTGCTGATCTACGCCGTGCTGCTGCGCCGGGTGTCGGATCAGGTGAAGCCTTTCGGCCTTTTGAAGGTCCTGCTGCACGGCGGCACTCTGAGCTGGTGCGTGTACTGCTTTGGCCGCTTCTTCGTGCCCTGGGTCAACCGGGCCAAGTGGCTGGGCTGGAAGGTAAAATACAGCGACGCGGAATACGGCTGGATCGGGGACATGATGATGTTCACCGCCAACAACGCCATGCTGTTCATCTGGATCCCGGCGGCCCTGGCGGCGATATTGGCCATCGTGTTCTTCTGCCGGAACCTCAAGGTGACGGAGCCCTATGACAATCCCGCCCAGCACCGCAAGCTGCGGGCCACCAACCGGCGGCACCGCCGACTGGCCGTGGGCACGCTGGTGTGCGTGGTCCTTTGCGTGGGCATTTTGACCTTTGTGAAAAGCTACGACACCCGGGTGGTGGAGCTTTCCGCCCCCGAGACCTACACTGTCGAGGGCGACACCATCCTGATCCCCCTGGAGTCCGTCAGCGACGGCCACCTGCATCGCTTTGAATACCGCACGGAAAAGAACGTGGACGTGCGCTGGATCGTGGTCAAAAAGCCCGGCTCCGCCAGCTTCGGCGTGGGCCTGGACGCCTGTGAGGTCTGCGGCAACGCGGGCTACTTTGAGCGCGGCGGCCAGGTGATCTGCAAGCGCTGCGACGTGGTGATGAACATCAACACCATCGGCTTCAAGGGCGGCTGCAACCCCATTCCCCTGGCCTACGAGGTCAAAGACGGCAACCTGGTGTTCCGCATGGCGGATATCCTGGCCGGGGAGAAAGAATTCAGATAAGGAGGAGGACGAAAGATGCTGTTTCGGATGATCCGCGGCGTACTCTTCCATCAGAAGGGTAAAATGCTGCTCATCGCCCTGACCATCGCCCTGGGGGCCAGCCTGGCCACGGGCATGCTGAACGTGGTGATGGGCGTGGAGGAAAAGGTCAACAAGGAACTGAAAAATTATGGCGCGAATATTGTGGTGAAGCCCAAGGATTCCTCGCTTTTGTCCGATATATATGACGTGGGGGAGGGCGCGGAGCTGAACGCCGCCTACCTGCGGGAAGATGAGCTGGGCAAGCTCAAGACCATCTTCTGGGCCTTCAATATTGTGGACTTTACCCCTTTCCTGGACACCCAGGCCACCCTGCCGGACGGGGAAGCGGTGAAGCTGACCGGCACCTGGTTCAACCACCATCTGGATCTGCCCACGGGCGAAAGCCTGGACGCGGGCGTGGTGGGCATGCGCTCCTGGTGGGACGTGACCGAAGGCCGCTGGCTGGATGAAAAGGACGAGAACGCCGGCAGCGAGATCATGGCGGGCGCGGCGCTGGCGGCCCGGATGGGCTGGCACGCGGGCGATACCGTGCACCTGATCGGCAGCCACGGGGAAATGGACGTCACCGTGGCGGGCGTCTATGACGCGGGCGGCGACGAGGACGAGCAGATCTACGCCATATTGGACCTGGTGCAGGCTCTGACCGACCGGGAGAACAAGGTGGCCTCCATCGAGGTGTCCGCCCTGACCACCCCGGATAACGAGCTGGCCCGCCGGGCGGCCCGGAACCCCGCGGCGCTGAGCAGCCGCGACTATGAGACCTGGTACTGCACAGCCTACGTCAGCGCCATCTGCTATCAGATCCAGGAGGTCATTACGGGCTCGGTGGCCAGCGCCGTCCGCCAGGTGGCGGAGAGCGAGGGCACCATCCTGGACAAGACCAAGCTGCTCATGATCCTGATCACCGCCCTGAGCCTCATCGGCTCGGCCCTGGGCATCAGTAACCTGGTGACGGCCTCCGTCATGGAGCGCAGCCAGGAGATCGGCCTGCTCAAGGCCATCGGCGCGCGGGATCACAGCATCACGGGCGTGGTAATGACCGAGATCCTGATCACCGCCCTCATCGGCTTCGCGGCGGGCTATTTCCTGGGCTTCGGCTTCGCCCAGCTCATCGGCAACAGCGTGTTCGGCTCGGCCATCGACATGAACCCCAAGGTGGTGCCCATCGTGGCGGGCCTCATCGCCCTGGTCACCGTGGCGGGCAGCCTGCCGGCCATCCGCATGGTGCTGCGGCTGCGGCCCGCGGAAGTGCTGCACGGCGGGCACTAAGGGGGGACGTTAAGGGCCTGCGCGGCCCTTAACAACCTGCGCCAGGGTACTGAGTACCCTGGACCCGCAACCCGCGATGATGCAACGCGCTGAACCAAGCTTGCTTCCGCGTGAGGCTTTTATGCAGCCAAGCGAGCTTCCGGGCAGATGAAAACCTGGAAGCCAGCCAGAAAATGAATGGATTCATTTTCTGGTCTGCCTGCCAGATTTTCGCGGCGTGCAAGGCACACCGCATGCGCGGCAAGGCCGCGCTGCCCGGAAGCGTTGTACGGCGTTACCCAAGTATCGGCGGATGGCTGCTGGAAAATGCAACCGAGCGGCATCCGCCGGTGAGGTCCAGGAGATGAAATCTCCTGGTTCGGGGTTTGGGGCCGAAGAGGCCCCAACGTATCCCTTCATAAATGGAGGATAACTTATGACAAAGAGACGAATGTTCCTGCGCATGATCACGGCGTCGCTGCTGAGACGGCGGTCCCGCATGATCATCGCGCTTCTGTCCATCGGCATCGGAGCCACCATCCTGGCGGGCCTGGTGACGATCTACGTGGACGTGCCCCGGCAGATGGGCGCGCAGTTCCGCTCCTACGGCGCGAATATGCTGCTGCTGCCCCAGGATGGGGCGACGCTGAACAGCGAAAACCTGGCGGAAGCCTTGACGGTCATTCCCCAGGACGAGCTGGTGGGCGCGGCGCCCTATCGCTACGTGCGCTTCGATATGACGCTGCGCCAGCAGTCCTTCACGGCGGCGGGTACGGAATTTGAACAGATCACCAAGACCAGCCCCTATTTCAGCATCAAGGGCCGCTATCCCGAAAAGACCCGCGAGGTGCTGGTAGGCAAGGAGATCGCCGACACCATCGGGGTCAAAGTGGGCTCCGGCATGGAACTGACCTATCAGCCCAGCAGCCTGCAAAGCGACCTGACCCCGGAGGAGAGCCGCATGGCCAACGCCATCCTGAGCGGCAGCGCCGAGGGCTGGAGCGCGGGGGTGGTGTACGTCAGCGCGCAGCTGGATGAAAACGCCGCCATCACCTCCGTGACCGTCGACGCGGGCACCCAGACGCCGGAATACGGCGGGCGCGTGCCGGAGGATGCGGACTTCATGGCCCAGTTTGTGGGCAAGACTCTGCCCCTGACCCTGGGCGAGGACGTGGACGCCCTGTCTGGGGCCACGGTGACCTCCGCCGCCGTGGTGGAGGCGCTGAACACCGCCCGCAGGACGGCGGCCCCCGCCCAGCCCCGCACGGTCAATTATACCGTCACCGGCATTCTGACCACCGGCGGCGAGGAAGAGGGCTATGTGTTCATCTCCCTGGACGACATGCAGATGATGACCGGCGAAGATAAGCTGGACGTGGCGGAACTGAGCGTGTCCGCCAATGCCGAGCAGCTGGAGGGCTACATGGCCGCCATCGGCGCGGCCAGCGACGCTGTGCAGGCCCGCCTGGTGAAGCGCGTGACCCGCTCCGAGGCCGCGGTGCTGACGAAGCTGCAGGCCCTGGTGTTCCTGGTGACGGCGGTGGTGCTGCTGCTCACCATGATCTGCGTGTCCACCACCATGATGGCCGTGGTGTCCGAACGCCGCCGGGAGATCGGCCTGCGCAAGGCCCTGGGCGCGTCGGACGGCTCCATCCGGGCGGAGTTCCTGGGCGAGGGATTGTTCCTGGGGCTGCTGGGCGGCGTGATGGGCGGCATTCTGGGCTTTGTGTTCGCCCAGGTGGTGAGCGTCAACGTGTTTGGCTCCTCCATCACCTTCCAGCCCCTGCTGCTGCCCGCCGCGGTGATCGTATCCATGGCGGTGGCGGCGGTGAGCTGCCTTGCGCCCATTCGCCGGGCCGTGTCCATCGATCCCGCCCTGGTACTGAAAGGAGAATAAAATATGAGCCTGCTGGAACTGAAAAACGTATCGAAAATATATGGAGAATTAAAGGCCCTGGACAACGTGAGCATCCACGTGGACCAGGGGGAATGGGTGGCCATCATGGGTCCCTCCGGCAGCGGCAAGAGCACCATGATGAATATCATCGGCTGCATGGATAAGCCCAGCCTGGGCGAAGTGCTGCTGGACGGCGTGGACATCAGCAAGGAGAGCAGCAAGCACCTGACCGATATCCGCCGGGACAAGATCGGCCTGATCTTTCAGCAGTTCCACATGGTCAACTATCTGACCGCCGTGGAAAACGTGATGGTGAGCCAGTATTACCATTCCATGCCCGACGAGGAGGAGGCTCTGGAGGCCCTGGGCCGGGTGGGCCTGCGGGAGCGCGCCCGCCATCTGCCCAGCCAGCTTTCCGGCGGCGAGCAGCAGCGCGTGTGCGTGGCGCGGGCCCTGATCAACCATCCCGAACTGATCCTGGCCGACGAGCCCACGGGCAACCTGGACGAGGCCAACGAGAATATCGTATTGGACCTCTTTGCCCAGCTGCACAAGGAGGGCACCACCCTGATCGTGGTCACCCATGACCCCGAGGTGGCCGAGGCCGCCCAGCGCACCATCGTGCTGGAGCATGGCCGCGTGGCCCGGGAGATCATCAACGAAAACTTTGGTAAATAATGATGAAAAAAGCTATTTTTCCGATCTTGATCCTCATTCTGTCCCTGGTCATCGCCCTTGGCAGTCAGACATTTCTATCGCCCTGCGTGCATGAGGACGGCAGCTTTGGCAGCTGCCATTGGGCGGGCCGGGCCATGCTGGGCGTGGGCATTTTGCTGGCGGCGCTGGCCCTGCTTTCCTGGGCGCGCAAGGACGCATATCTGGCCGTTATGCCCGCGGCGCTGCTGGGGTGCTTCATTCCGGGCACGCTGATTTCCCTGTGCAAAATGAGCGCCATGCGCTGCCGGTCGGTGATGCAGCCCGCCATGATCCTGCTGTGCGCCGTGATCGCCATGCTGGCGCTGATCGGCTATGCTGTGAACAGAAAGAGCAACAAATGAACGCATTTTCCCTTGCCATCAAAAACCTGATCCGCAAGCCCGGACGCACAGCGGCCCTGACGCTGCTGACGGCCTTCCTGGCTCTGTCGGTGTTTGGCGGCTCCCTGGTGGTGTCCAGCCTGCAAAGGGGCCTTCACAGTCTGGAATCCCGGCTGGGGGCGGATATCATCGTGCTGCCCGCCAGCGCCCAGAGCAAGGTGAGCTTTGAAAAGCTGCTGCTGCAGGGCACCACGGGGGCCTTCTATATGGACGCCTCCGCCCTGGACGCCGTGCGGGAGGTGGAGGGCGTGGAAATCGCCGCGCCGCAGACCTTTCTGGCCTCTCTGAAGGCCGATTGCTGCGCCGTCAAGGTGCAGGTGATCGGCATGGATCAGGAGACGGATTTTGTGGTGCAGCCCTGGATCGCCCAAAGCTACAGTCGCTCCCTGGGGGATATGGACGTGGCCGTGGGCTGCAAGGTGGAGGCCGACGTGGGGGAGACCCTGCGCATCTATGACGAAAACTGCCATGTGGTGGCCCGCCTGGCCCCCACGGGCACGGGGCTGGACACGGCGGTATACTGCAATATGGACACCATGAACCATTTGCTGGCCGCGGCGGAACAGAAGGGCGTGAGCCACAAGATCACCAGCGATTCGGAGGAGACCATCTCCGCCGTGTACGTGAAGGTGAAGGACGGCTACGACATCGACCAGGTGAACAGCAAGCTGAACGGCCACGTGCGCAAGGCCACCGCCGTGCGCACCCGAAGCATGCTGACCCAGGTATCCGACAGCCTGGCCGGGGTGAGCCGCACGGTGTCGCTGCTCATCGCGGCGGTATGGGTGCTGGCGCTGATCATATTGCTGATCGCCTTTGCCATGATGGCGGCGGAGCGGCGGCGCGAATTTGCCGTGCTGCGGCTGGTGGGCACCTCCCGGCGGGGGCTGTGCCGCCTGGTACTGACGGAAAGCGCTCTGTGCAGCCTGGCAGGCGGCCTGATCGGCATCGGCGCGGCTGCCGCGGTGGTCTTTCCCTTCACCACCTTGATCGAAACGCAGCTGGGCCTGCCCTATCTGACGCCGGACGCAAGGACCATGCTGCTCCTGGGCGCTTTGGCCCTGGGGGTGACGGTGCTGGTGGGAGCCCTGGCCAGCGCCTGGGCGGCCCTGCGCCTCAGCCGCACCGATCCCGGCGCCACCCTGCGGGAAGGAGCATGACCATGATACTGCGAGCCGAAAACATCAGCAAACGCTATTTCCGCCGGACGGGCCAGGCCAATTATTTCGAGGCCGTGAAGCCCCTTTCCCTTGCCCTGGAGCCGGGGAGCCTTACCTTGCTCATGGGCCGCAGCGGCGGCGGCAAAACCACGCTTTTGCATATGCTCTCGGGCCTTTTGACGCCCACGGAGGGCAAGGTGTGGCTGGGGGATACCGACCTGTACGCGCTGCCGGACGCGCAGCTTTCCCGCCTGCGGGGGGAACAGATCGGCGTGGTGCCCCAGGGGCGCAGCGCCGTCGATACCCTGACGGTGCTGGAAAACGTGCTGCTGCCGGGTCAGCTTTGCGGGCGGCCTGCCAAACAGGAAACCGCCCTTTATTGGCTGGAGGCGCTGGAGATCGGCAATCTGGCCGACGCCCGGCCCGCGGCCCTGTCCGGGGGCGAGCTGCGGCGCATGGCCATCGCCCGGGTGCTGACCCAGGATCCTCAGGTGATCCTGGCCGACGAGCCCACCGGCGATCTGGACGACGCCAGCACGCGGCTGGTGCTTTCCATCCTGCAAAAGGCCGCCCATGAACAGGGCAAGACCGTTTTTGTGGTGACCCATGAAAACGACGCCCGGGAGTACGCGGACCGGGTGTATCGGATGGACGGGGGAAGTCTGAGCTGAAATTGTTACAAAATATGTAAAAAGAGATTTGACGCTTTCTGAAAATGCTCAGAATTCGTCAAACCTCCTTTTATACTTTTTAAGAGAAAAACGTAATTACGAAATAAATTTGCAACAAACTATTTATTGCAACAAACTATTTACTTTTTATTACAATATGGTATAATACTAGGAAAATCTGTAACAAAAATTGGAGGGTAGGCCATGCGGCGTTTCCTGTGTATCTTGTTGGCGGCGTTCCTGTGCCTGCCCGTGTCCTCTCTGGCGGAGGGCGATATCGTCGTCGTGGATTGGATCGGGGAACCGGAGACCGAGGTGATCGAATTGCAGAGCGAGGACATCGGGCCCGCGCTGGAAATCGAGATCGGGGAGCCGGTGGAGATCGTGCTGGAGCTGCCGCCCCAGGAGGAACCGGAGGACCTGCCGGAGATCATCCAGGAGACGGAGCTGGAGACCGCGGAGGAAGCCCAGGACGCCCCCATCCTGTATACCGACCTGGTGCTGGATACGGCCTACGCCATGGTGGGCCTGCGGAGCATGGGCTGGCAGGTGGAAGCCTGGAACGGCAAAGCGCCCTTCTCCATCAGCACCTGGGTGAGCCTGGACGGCGCGGTGCTCTATTCCGCCGTGGAGGGCCTGGCGGAGGACGGCGCGGTTTCCTTCTCCTATATGCCGGAGCATTTCGGCGTGCATGTGATCCATGCCGTCATTGAGGACGAGGCGGGCAACAAGGCCGAATTGCAGGCGGAGCTGCCCGTGTCGGTGGACGAATACGAGACCGAGCTCACCTGGGAAAAGAGCGTGCGGGACGTGGAGCTGACCGGCAACTGGGCCCACGACCTGGTGGCCATCGCCAAGAGCCAGCTGGGCTATGCCGAGAGCGAGCGCAATTTCATCATCGATAAAAACGGCTTCACCCACGGCTTTACCCGCTACGGCGCGTGGTACGGCGCGGCCTATGCCAACTGGTGCGCCATGTTTGTGTCCTTCTGCCTCAATTACGCGGGCATTCCCAGCGATCAGGTGCCCTATGAGGCCGGCTGCGAAGCCTGGATCCGCAAGTTTGACGGCATGGGCGTCTATCACAAAAAGGATTACGAGCCCCGTTCCGGCGACATCGTGTTTTTGACCTTTGAAGAGAACAGCCACGTGGGCATCGTGACCGACGTGCGGGGCGACGCCTTCTCCACCATCGAAGGCAACGTGGGCAAGGCCGTGGTGCGCCACGACTACCACCTGTCTGACGGGGAGATCGAGGGCTTTGCGGATATGCACGCGCTGATGGCCCGGGCCGGGCTGATCGAGGAGACCGAGACGGTGGTGGCCCAGGCGGAAGCGCCGCAGCTGATCATCTACCAGCCTGAAAGCCGCGAAGTGGCCGTGCTGGGGGACGAGGTGGTCTTTACCGCCCAGGTGGCGGAGGGCGCGTGCCGCTGGCAGGTCAGCGACGGCGGCGAGTGGCGGGATCTGAGCGACAATTCCACCCTGAGCGGCGCTGAAACCGACACCCTGCGCTTCCTTTCCAGCGAGACCCGGGCGGACAAAGCCTATCGCCTGGTGGTCAGCAGCGAGGCCGGGGAGCAGATTTCCGATGAAGTGACCTTCTATCTGCGGGAGACGGTGATCGCCAAGGAGCTGACCTTTGACCGCCAGCCCCACAGCGCCGTGATTGCGCAGCTGGGGGACGAGGTGGTCTTTACCGCCCGGGCGGCGGGCGCGGCCTACCAGTGGCAGTACAACAACGGGACCGGGTGGAAAAACCTGACCGAGAGCACCACTTGGTACGGCGTGGAGACCGATACCCTGCGCTTCATTTCCAGCCAGCCCCGTCTGGATTACCAGTATCGCGTGGTGATCACCGGGGACGCGGGCGTGCGCGTGTCCAACCGGGTGACGTTTGAACTGGCCGAACAATAATAGAATATCAACCAATCCCTGCGGAACATTTTCCGCGGGGATTTTTTTCGGATATGAGACAAACAGAAATTGGCAAGGGGAGTACGTTCGAGGCCTCCGCGGCCTCGAGCTCTGCGCCAGGAGAATTCTTCTCCTGGACCTCAGCGGGCGAACCGGCTTGATAACAACAACAAACAATCTGCGCCTGAAACTTGAGCGTCGCAAAGAGAGCTTCCGGGCAAAAGAAAACCGGCGGCAGTCCGGAAAAATGAGTTTACTCATTTTCTCCGGCCTGACGCCGGTTTTTGCTGTGCGCTTTGCGCACAGCGCGCCAGCGAAGC
>CACZLE010000058.1 GCA_902781945.1 uncultured Eubacteriales bacterium
AGCAGACATAGGCCGATAGGCCCGGGAGCGCGCACAGGACAGCTTTCGCAATCGCTGCCGTCAGCGAAGCAAAGGACAAAACGATAATCATTGTAACGCAGCCCTTTTCGGTTCCTTTTCGGGCGTCGAAAAGGAACGCCCCCGTTCGTTCTCCCCGTCAAATTTCTGTTTCCAAAGATGTAAACATTTTCCACCCCGGGAATAAATGCGCCTTTTCCTTCGTTTAATGGGCAGGAGGACAAAAACCATGCTGAAAAAAACGCTTTCTTTGCTGTTCGCGCTGCTGCTGACCTTTTCCGCCGCCCTGGCGGACGGGGGCGCGGTCTATCCCCATTACACGGTGTACTGGATCATCGAGGACAGCGATATCCGCCCGCTGACCGAGGAGGAATTGTACCGCTACACCCGGGAGACCCTGCGCTACATCCGCAACGAGATCCTGGCCCGGGCGGGCTACGCCTTTGAAATGGCCAAGTTTTACGATTACTTCAACGCCAAGCCCTGGTATCACGCGGGCGGCTACGGCGTGGGCAGCGTGCTGAGCCAGACCGCCTGGGACAACATCACCCTGATCAAGAACGTGGAACGAGAGATGGACAAACTGGAGGTCAAGGACCCCACGGCCATAGACATTCAGGAGATCATCAACTACCAGAACAGCCGGGGCGGCTACGGCGACCAGATGTCCTACGGCAACGCCCGGGGCGGCGGCAGCGGCCTGACCCTGCCCGAGATCGACCCGGCGTACAGCCCCGATCCCAAGCCCTACGGCACCCCTGCGCCCCGCACAGCCGCCACGCCGCGCTATGCCTACACCGCTCAGTATATCATCCCGGACAGCAGCCTGCGCCATCTGACGGAGGGCGAACTGTGGGCGTACAGCCGGGAAACCCTGCGCTATATCCGCAATGAGATCCTGGCCCGCCACGGCTACACCTTCGACGTGGAAAAATTCCGCGAATACTTTACCGCCAAAGGCTGGTATATCCCGGGCGGCTACACCGACGCCGCCCTGTCCAGCACGGAGTGGGACAACATCGCCATGATCAAGAAGGTGGAGCGGGCCATGGACGAAATGGGCCTCACCAATATGCATTATCTGGACATCGAAACCATCAAATATCAGCAGCAGAACGGGCTGTGCCCTGCCTGGTGAGCGGCATGCGGTTTGATAACGCCTATTTTATCACCGGCACCGCCTACGCGGGCAAATCCACCATGACGAGGCTGCTGGTAGAAAAGGCGTTCGGACTCATGCCCTAATTAAAATCCATACACCGAAAAACAGAAATTTGCGGGGTTCCGTTGAGGGCGCTGCCCTCAAACTCCTGCTGGGGTGGGAGCCTGTCCGGGGCCTACCGGCCCGCTTTTCGCTGAAAACCATCCCAAGGGAAGGTNNTTCGCTGGCGTGCTGTGCGCAAAGCGCACAGCGAAAACCGGCGTCAGGCCGGAGAAAATGAGTAAACTCATTTTTCCGGACTGCCGCCGGTTTTCTTCTTCCCGGAAGCTCTCTTTACGACTTCCAAGTTACAGGCGCAGATTGTTTGTTGTTGTTGCCAAGCCAGTTCGCCAGGATGGGTGTCCAGAGGGCCCAAGCGGGCCCTTTGGCGCGGGTTTGGGCGCGCGGAGCGCCCAACGTCTCCCTTGCCAATTTCTGTTTGTGTATGATTTTAATCAGGGTTCAGTACCAGTTGATTTTATCATAAAACACCCCGCCAACCGGTTTTGTTTCCGGTTGGCGGGGTGTTTGTTTCAGTCGTCCCTGTTTTCCCACACGTGCCGCAATTTGTACAATCCTGTCACGGTGAAGCTGGTCACTACGTGGTTGGTCGCGCCGCAATAGGGGCAGGGATCCTCCGTGTATTTATATCGCACGTCCTCGCGTTTCAGGTGGACGCCATATTCACGGTTGATACATTCCCGGCACAGGTACATGCCGAAGCGGCGCAAAATCGGGCGGGTAGTAAGCAGCATGGGACGGTCCTCTCTCTTTTTAGTTTAATCCGTGGTGATGCACTTGCAGGGGCACACAGCCGCGCACGCGCCGCAGCGGGTGCACTTGGCGGGGTCGATGCGGGCATAGCCGTTTTCCACGGTGATGGCGTCGTACTGGCATTCCTTCTTGCAGCGGCCGCAGCCGATGCAGGCGTCCATGCACACGCTGCGGGCCACGCGGGCCACGTCGCTGTTGCGGCAGCGCACCATGACGTTCTGGCTGGCGGGCATGAGGCGGATGACGTTGCGGGGGCAGGCGTTGACGCAGGCGCCGCAGGCGGTGCACTTGGTGTCGTCAATGCAGGCGATGCCGTCCTTCATGGTGATAGCGCCAAAGGCGCAATGATCCATGCAGTCGCCCATGCCGATGCAGGCGAAGCGGCAGTCCTTGGGACCGCCCGCCACGGTGGCGGCCACGGCGCAGCTCTTGTAGCCGTCGTAGGTGTAGCGCTCCTTGGCCACGCCCTTGACGCCCTGGCACAGCACGCGGGCCACCTGGCGCTCTTCCTCGGCGCCGGCTTCCGCGCCCATGATGGCCGCGATCTTGCGCGCGCCCTCCGCGCCCGCGGGCTTGCAGCCGTTGACGGGGGCTTTGCCCTCCACCACGGCGGCGGCGAAGCCGTCGCAGCCGGGATAGCCGCACGCGCCGCAGTTGGCGCCCGCGCAGCACTCGCGCACCTGGGTGACGCGCTCATCCACATCCACGTGGAACACCTTGCTGGCGAAGGTGAGGATCAGGCCGAAGATCAATCCGATGACCGCCAGCACGATACCGGCGTACAGAATTGGCATCATATGTCTTTTTCCTCCTTACACCAAGCCGTTGAAGCCCATGAAGGCGATGGCCATGAGGCCCGCGGTCACGAGGCTGATGGGGAAGCCCTTCATGCATTCGGGGATCTTGCTGCTTTCCAGGCGCTCGCGCACGCCCGCCATCAGCACGATGGCCAGCAGGAAGCCCAGGGCGGAGAAGGTGCCGTTGAGCACGCTGAACAGCAGGTTGTAGCCTTCCTTGACGTTCAGGGTGGCCACGCCCAGCACGGCGCAGTTGGTGGTGATCAGGGGCAGATAGATGCCCAGGGCGCTGTACAGGGCAGGCATGGACTTCTTTAAGAACATTTCCACAAACTGCACCAGGCCCGCGATGATGAGGATGAAGGCGATGGTCTGCATGTATTCCAGCTGCAGGGGCACCAGCACCCAGGTGTTGACCATCCAGGCGAACAGGCTGGCGATGGTCATAACGAAGGTGACGGCGATGCCCATGGAGGTGGCGGTCTCCACCTTGCTGGATACGCCCAGGAAGGGGCAGCAGCCCAGGAACTTGTTGAAGATAAAGTTATTGGTCAGGATACAGCTGATCATGAACAGGATGACGTTCATTATTTAGCGCCCTCCTTCTTGCGGTTGGTGAGGGAATTGATGATGCCCAGCAGCAAGCCGAAAACCAGGAAGCCGCCCGCGGGCAGGATCATGAGCAGCATGGGCTGATAGCTGGTCCCCAGCAGGTTAATGCCAAAGACGGAGCCGTTGCCCGCCAGCTCGCGGATGCAGCCGATGAGGGTCAGCGCCAGGGTGAAGCCCAGGCCCATGCCCACGCCGTCCACGGCGGAGGCCACCACGGGGTTCTTGCTGGCGAAAGCTTCCGCGCGGCCCAGGATGATGCAGTTGACCACGATCAGGGGCAGGAAGATGCCCAGGCTCTCATAAAGGGAGGGCAGATAGGCCTGCATGACCAGCTGGATGATGGTCACGAACATGCAGATGACCACGATGAAGGAGGGGATGCGCACCTTATCGGGGATCACCTTGCGCAGGGCGGAGATGACGATGTTGCTGCCCAGCAGCACGAAGGTGGCGGCGGCGCCCATGCCCAGGCCGTTGATGGCGCTGGTGGTGACGGCCAGGGTGGGGCAGGTGCCCAGCACCAGGCGGAAGGTGGGATTCTCGGTGATCACGCCGTTCATGAACACCTTGCCGAGGTTCATTTTCTTTTCGCTCATGGCTTATTTACCCTCCTTCTTGGCGTTGGTGTGGCCGTAGATGCGCTGCACGGGGATGCGGTCAAACAGCGTGGCGGCGATATTCATGAGCAGGATGGCGTAGGTGACGCCCTCGGGATAGGAGCCGTACTTGCGGATCAGCACCACGATGACGCCGATGCCCACGGCGTACAGATACCGGGCCAGGCTGTTCATGGGGGTGGTGACATAGTCGGTGGCCATGTACACCGCGCCGAACAGCAGGCCGCCGGAGAGCACGGTGGTCAGGGGATCGGTGCCCAGCAGCCAGCCCAGCAGGGCGGCGGAAGCCAGGGTGATCACGGGGATCTCCCAGCGGATGGTCTTGGTGATCAGCAGGTACAGGAAACCTAACAAAATGGCGATCTTGCAGGTTTCGCCGATGGCGCCGGTGACGTTGCCCAGCAGCAGATCCATGAGGGACGCGCTGCTCAGCAGAGGAGTGGGGGTGGTGACGGCGTCAAACTTGCCCACGTTGTAGCCGCTGGTCATCAGCGCCGGCCAGCTGGCCAGCAGCACCGCGCGGGCGGCCAGGGCAGGGTTCAGGAAGTTGTCGCCGATGCCGCCAAACAGCTGCTTGACCACGATGATGGCAAACACGCTGCCGATGACCATCATCCACCAGGGGGCGGAGGGGGGCACGATGAGGCCCAGCAGCAGGCCCGTGACCACGGCGGAAAGGTCATAGATGCGGATCTTCTTGTGGCCCAGCTTCTGCCAGCAGAACTCCGCCGCCACGGCGGACACCACGCTGACGCACACCGGGATCAGGCAGGCGAAGCCAAAGTAGTACACGCCCGCGATCAGGCAGGGCAAAAGGGAAATGATGACGTTGAGCATCAGGCGCTGCGTGTTGTCCTTGGCGCGGACATGCGGCGCGGAAGAAAGGATCAAACTCATTTGGCCGCCGCCTCCTTTTTGGCAATTTCCGTGATCTTCTGCTTGGCGATCTTAAACGAAGGCGTCAGCCAGCGGCGGGCCGGGCAGATGAAGGCGCAGGCTCCGCAGAGCATGCAGTCCATCACGTGCTTCTTCTTGCAATCGTCCCATTTTTCGATGTCGGCGGAGATCTTCATGTCGTAGGGATTGAGGCCGATGGGGCAGGCGTCCACGCACTTGCCGCAGCGGATGCAGGGATCCTCCTCGGCGCTGACAGCCTCTTCCTTGGTAAAGACCACCACGCCGTTGGTGGATTTGGCGATGGGCAGGCTGTCGTTGGGGATGCACAGACCCGTCATGGCGCCGCCGAAGAAGATCTTGCCGGGGTCGGTGCTGTAACCGCCGCACTCGCCGATGACGTCGGCGGCGATGGTGCCGATGCGCACCCGCAGGTTGGCGGGGCTGCGCACCGCGCCGGTGCAGGTCAGGATGCGGTCAATGACGGGCTTGCCGTCGATGATGGCGTCCGCGATGGCGGCGCAGGTGCCCACGTTGACCACCACGCAGCCGCAGTCGATGGGCAGGCCGCCGCTGGGTACTTCGCGGCCGGTGAGCACCTTGATCAGCTGCTTTTCACCGCCTTGCGGGTACTTGGTCTTCATCACCTGCACGCGCACGCCGTCCCGGCCCTGGGCCGCCTTTTCCATGGCGGCGATGGCTTCGGGCTTGTTGTCCTCGATGCCGATGATGCCGGTCTTTACGTCCAGCGCGCGCATGACCGCCCGCAGGCCGTCCACCACGCGGGTGGCGTGCTCCTGCATCAGCCTGTCGTCGCAGGTGATGTGGGTCTCGCACTCCGCGCCGTTGGCCAGCACGTATTCGCACTTTTTGCCGGGAGCGATGGTCAGCTTCACATGGGTGGGGAAGCTGGCGCCGCCCATGCCGCAGATGCCCGCGTTCTTGATGGCGGGCAGGATCAGCGCGGGATCGACGGTCTCCACGTTGCCCAGGGGATGCAGCTCTTCCCATTCCTCCTGGAAGTCGTTCTTGATGGTGACGGACTGCACCATGTCGCCGGTGATGTAGGGAATGGCGTCCACCGCCACCACATCGCCGGACACGCTGGCGTGCACGGGCAGGCCCAGGCCGCCCACAGGCTCGCCGATGATCTGGCCGATCTTCACATGGTCGCCTTTTTTGACACAGGGTTTAGAGGGCGCGCCGATGTTCATGTTCATGACGATCTGAACGGTATCGGACACGAAATCCCGGATGGCAAGGCCACGAGTAGGCTGCTTGCTGTGATGCGCCGGATGTACGCCCCCGCGGAATGTTGCTTTCAACTGCGATCCCACCTTTTAATAATAGTCTTTATAGTAGAAGTAAATAGATTACACGTCGGGAAGTTCGGGGTCTGCGCTTTCCACCATCAGGACCACGTCCACGCGGTTGGGCAGGCAGATGACGTGGGTGCCCAGGAGCCGCTGGCTCCAATTGTCCCGCGTCACGTCCCCCTGATGCACGCAATCCTGATTTTTGCAGGTGGAGGACTGCATGTAAAAACCGTTCTCCGTCATGCGGATCACGTTGACGCTGCCGTCCTCCTGCTCCACGGTCAGATCCTGGCCCGCCCGGAGGGGCGAGGTGGCGTAGAGCTTGCCGTCCACGTAGACGGCGATCTCGTCCTTGGCCACCTGACGGCTGCGCTGGAGCTGGTAGCCCAGCAGGGCCCCCGCGCCCAGCACCACCAGACACAGGATCAATATCCAGTCTCTTTTCTTTATGGCGTTTCACCCCGTTTTCCTGCGCCGTCGGCGATGGCGCGCAGCCCGGGCCCGTCCAGCACCTCGATGCGGCCCCGCCGGGTGGCAATGAGCCCCCGGACTGAAAAGGCTTTCAGCGTCCGGGTCACCACCTCCCGGGAGGAACTGGCCTGGTGGGCCAGCTTTTCCTGGGTGATCTGAAGGATCTGGCTTTTGCGCCAGGCGCATTGCTCCATGAGGCTCTGGGCCACGCGCTGCTCGATGCCCGCGTACAGCACCCTTTGCAGGGAGCGCAGCATGCGGCTGCCGGTCTCGGACACCCAGCGGTAGGCCCACAGGGCCAATTCCCCGTTCCGGGAGAGAAGATAGCCCACGGTGTCGCCGGAAAGCACCAGCACCTGGCTTTCGCACTCGGCGTCCAGGGCCAGGCCCAGGGGCACGCTGAAGGAGACAGGCTCGGGGCCCAGGAGCAGGCATTCGCCCTTTTCCATGTAGAACAGCGTCACCTCATGGCCCTCGCTGCCCAGCATGTACAGCCGCAGCCTGCCCGAGGTCACCAGCAGCGCGCCCGGGCCGTCGGTTTGCTCGTCCAGCACCAGGGCGTCCGATGGAAACTCGCGCTCCAGGACACGGCTGCGCAGCAGGCGCTGCTGCTCCGGGGTCAACAGCTCCCGGAAGGGCCAGTCCACGCCTGTCACTTGGCCTCCTGGTGCTCGGCTTTTTCGTTCTTGATTTCCCAATGGATCAGGTAGGTCATGGCCGCGCGCAGCAGTACGATGGCGCCCGCGATGAGCAGCTCCGACGTGCTGCGGACGACTACGGTGCGCAGCACCTCGCTGCCCAGCTTGAATTCCAGCGCCAGGGCGATGCCCTGGGCCAGATCCAGACGGATGCCGTCCTTTTTGCCCCGCAGCAGGTTGATCAGCGCCCTGATGGCGGTGACCACGATGATGGCGGAGCCGATGAACTCCAGCAGGATGATGGAATAGTTGATGATCAGGTCAAACGCGCCTTCGATCCATTCAAACATTGTCGTTCTCCTGCCTTTCTTCTATTATTTTGCGCTTTCCAGGGCCTGGTTGACGGCCTGGGCCACGGCGTCGGAGGTAAAGGTGGCGCCGGTGACGGCGTCAGCCTCCACGGGAGCGCTCTGGCCCGCGAACTGGCTAAGGAAAGCGGCGTTCTCCGCCACCATGGCCACATAGAGGGCATCCTCGGCGGCGGCGTCAGCCTGCACGGCCACGTCCGCCACCTTGCCGTCCGCCACGGTGACGGTGACGGTCAGGGCGTCCACGGCGGCCTGGTAGCTGCCGTCCTTGTAGGTGACGGCTTCCTTGGTTTCCTTTTCAGCGGGAGCCGCAGGCTCGGCCTGCACGCCCAGCTGCTCGTACACGGCGTTCACCGCGCTGATCACAGCCTTGCAGCTGAAGGTCGCGCCGGTGACCACGTCCGCGTCGTCCTCGGCCAGGGGGGCCTTCTTGCCGATGAACTGGCTGAGGAAGGCTTCGCTCTGGGCCTTGGCCGCGTAGGGCGCGCTGTCGGCGTTCTCGCTGTCGGCCACATTGATGGCGGTGATGGCGCCCGCGTCGTCCAGGGTCACGGTGACTTTCAGGGCGTCCAGGAAGCTCTGGGCCTCCTGGGTATATTCGCCCGCCAGGGTGGCGGGGGCCTCGGCGGCGGGTTCCTCGGCGGGAGCCTGGGCGAAGCCGTTCACAGCCTCGATGACGGCGGAGCTGCTGATGGTGGCGCCGGTCACGGTGTCAACGCCCGCAACGGGCAGGGTCTTGCCCACGAACTGGCCCAGCCATTCTTCCGTGATCTTGGCCAGATATTCCGCGTCCATGTCGCTGTCGCTCTTGGTGAGGGACACGTTTTTGACGGTGCCGTCGGCGTTCATATCCACCGCCACGCCGAAGGTGCCGGTGAGGCCGTTCATGTAAGCCACGCCGCCCCAAACGTCGCCTTCCTCGGCGGGCTGGGCCGCGGGCTCCTCCGCCAGCTGGGCCTCGGCTTCGCTGGAAACGTCGCCCGCGATCACCTGGTTCACGATGCCGTGCACGGCGCGGCTGGTGATGGTGGCCCCGGTGACCACGTCGATGTCCGTTTCAGCCAGCAGGGCGTCCTTGCCGATGAACTGACCCAGGAAGCCCTCGCTCTTGCGGACCATATCCACATACAGGGCGTCGGTGGCGGAAGCGGACTCAGCCACTTCCACCTTGGCGATCTTGCCGTTTTCCACGGTGACGGTCACGTTTACATCGTCCACCATGCCCTTGCCGGTCAGGGTGTACGCGCCGTCGGCCAGGATGCTGGACGCGCCCCCTTCGCTCTGCTGGGGTTCCTCAGCGGCGGGAGCGGCGGTGATGCCCTTCTGGGCGAACACGTCGTTCACAGCGGCGACCACAGCCTTGCTGGCGAAGGTCGCGCCGGTGACCACGTCGATTTCACCGTCGGCGATGGGCGCGGCCTTGCCGATGAACTGATTCAGGAAGGCTTCGCTGGTGCGGACCTTTTCCACATACGCGCCGTCGGTGGCGGATTGAGACTGCTCCACGGCCACCTTGGTTACCGCGCCATTGTCATCCAAGGTCACCTGGACGTCCATGGGATCAGTGAAGCCCTGGACGGACACCGCGTATTCGCCAGCCAGGCCGGCGGCCTCGGCAGCGGGTTCAGCCGCGGGAGCGGCGGCGGGGGCGTTGTTCTTCAAAACTTCGTTCACGGCGTCCACCACGCTCTTGCTGCTGATGGTCGCGCCGGTCACTGTGTCGGCGTCGGCGATCTCGCCGGTCTTGCCCACAAACTGGTTCAGGAAGGCATCGCTGCCCTTCACCATATCCAGGTAGGTTCCGTCGTACTCGGATTCGCTGCTGCCGATCTTGACACCGGCCACCGCGCCGTTATCGTCCAGGGTCACGGTCACGCCGAACGCGCCGGTAAGGCCCTGGCCCTTGGTCTTGTACTCGGTGCCGGTCGCTTCGGCAGCGGGTTCAGCCGCGGGCGCGGCAGCGGGAGCCGCATTCTTCAATACTTCGTTGACGGCGTCCACCACGCTCTTGCTGCTGATGGTCGCGCCGGTCACCGTGTCGGCGTCGGCGATCTCGCCGGTCTTGCCCACGAACTGGCTCAGGAAGGCATCGCTGCCCTTCACCATATCCAGGTAGGTTCCGTCATACTCGGATTCGCTGCTGCCGATCTTGACACCGGCCACAGCGCCGTTATCATCCAGGACCACGGTCACGCTGAACGCGCCGGTGAGGCCCTGGCCCTTAGCCTTGTACTCTGTGCCCGCAACCTCGGAGGCGGGAGCGGGGGTCGCCTCGGCGGGAGCGCTGGCGGCCTTGGCCAAAGCGTCGTTCACCGCGGCCAGCACGCCCTGGCTGCTGATGGTCGCTCCGGAGACCAGGTCGATATCGCTTTCGGCGATCTGGCCAGACTTACCCACAAACTGGCTGAGGAAGGCGCTGTTGCCCTTCACCAGATCCAGATAGGGCTCGTCATATTCGGACTCGGTGCTGCGCACCTTCAAGCCGGTCACCGCGCCGTTGTCCACATAGACCCACACGCTGAACGCGCCGGTGAGGCCCTGGCCCTTGGTCTTGTACTCGGCACCGGTGGGCTCGGCGGTGGGAGCGGGAGTGGCTTCCACGATGCCCTGGCTCTCGTTCCAGGCCTTGTTGACGGCGCTGATCACGCCGTTGCTGCTGATGGTCGCGCCGGTCACGGTGTCGATGGACGCGGCGTCGATGTTGCCGGCGGTGCCGATGAACTGCGCCAGGAAGGCGTTGTTGTTCTTCACCTGGCCCAGGAAAGCGCCGTCCTCCGCGGTGCTGGCGTCGCCCACCTCAATACCGGTGACGGCGGCGTTCTCATCCACGGCGATGGTCACATCGAAGGTGCCGGTCAGGCCCTTGCCCTTAGCCGTCCAGGTCTGCGCGCCCGCGGGGATGGACACGTCCACTTCCTCGGGAGCGTCCGCCAGCTGAGCCTCGTAGGCCGCGCGGTCGTTGACGTAGAGCAGCAGCAGGTTTACCGCGTCGTTGACGGCGGTGGAGGTGATGGTGGCGCCGGACACCTGGTCGACGTCGCTGTTCAGCACCAGACCGGTGCCGCTCTTGCCCACATACTGGCTGTAGAATTTTTCTTCCTTCGCGCCCGCGCCGTAGCCGCTGGTCTCGTTGAAGTTGGCGTCGCCGATGACAATATCGGTGATGGCGCCGTCCACGATCTCAGCCTCCACGTACACGGGGCCGCCGAAGCCCTGCTTGCTGGTGGCGTAGCGGTTGTTGCCCAGCTCCTGCACCAGCACCACGGGCTCCTTCAGCTTGATGCCCGCCTTTTCGGCGATATACTTGGCGGTGTCGTTCACGCCGCGCACCACGGCGCTGGACGTGATGGTGGCAGCCGTGATGGCGTCCACCTCGCCGCCGTTCTTGGTGAGGTCCACAGGATAGACCATGCCCGCGAACTGCTCATAGAAGGCGGGCTCCTTCGATTTGGCGCCCAGACCGGCGGTCTCGCTGAAATTGGAGCCGCCCACGCGGACGCCCGCGATGGTGCCCTCGTCATCCATGCCCACGGTGACTTCCACAGGGCCGCCAAAGCCCGTCACCGTGCCCACGGACACATAGCCCACGGAAGCGCCGCTGGCATCCAGGCCCTGGTACACTTCCGTTTCGTCCTCCGCCGTCAGCAGCTTGAAATCAGCCGCCGCGGGCAGCAGTTCCTGGCGCACGGCCACGGCCTTTTCGGCCTCCTGGGTGGCGATGCGGTCCTTGGTGCCGTTGTACGTCGCGCCGAGGGCCAGGGCGGCCACCAGCGAGATGACAGTCAGCACGATCCATGCGGGCAGTTTTTTACTCATTGTATCTTCCTCCAAGCAATACCTCTTCCCTTTGGGAAAGAGGGCGATTGAGCATTGTTTCCGCCGTTTGGCGGTCTCCGCGGGTCAGGGCGTCCCGGATGGCGCTGCTGGAGACCAGCGTGCCGTCGGACAGGCACACCGGCGGCACCACGGTGAGGCCGATGTTTTTCGCGGCGCAGAAGCCGCGCATCAGCTCCGCGTCTCCCCGGGCGAAGCGCCCGAAGTGATAGTGGAAGCCGATGACGATGTGCCGGGCGTTGAGGCGTCCCAGCAGCAACTCCTCAAAGAACCATTCCGCCTCGTGGGCGGCCACGGCGGCGTCAAAATGGCTGTATACCACCGTATCCACGCCGTAAGCCCCCATCAGAGCGGCTTTTTCCGCGATGGGGGTCAGAACCTGGGCGGGGGCATGCCCCAGCACGGCGGCGGGGGGCACGTCGAAGGTGTAGGCGCAGGCGGCCAGGCCCTGCCGCCGGGCGGCCTCCGCCGTGGCGGTCAAAAGCGCCTGGTGTCCCAGGTGCACGCCGTCGAAGGTGCCCAGGCACACGGCGGCGGGGGGCCGGTTTTCCGGCAGGTCTCGCAGGTTGATCAGTTGCATAGGCCCTCCGTCAGTTGATGGCGGAGCCGCCCTGGCTGCGCAGGATGGGCGCGAGGCCGTCGGTATATTCCACGGTGCCGTCGTTCAGCACCCAATAGGCTTCGATATCCGGCTGGCTGTCCACAAAGGCGCGGCCTTCTTCATAGGGCAGCAGGAACAGCATGGTGCTCAGGGCGTCGGCATAGCCGCTGTCCTTGGTCACCACGGTGACCTGGCGCATATAGGCCGAGGGAAACAGGGTGTCCGGATCGATGATGTGATGATAGCGCACGCCGTCCACCACGTAATAGCGCTGATAGTCGCCGCTGGTCACCACGGACATATCGGTGAGGTACACCACGTCTTTGATGCTGTTGGAAAAAAGCGCATCCTCCGGGTCCTGGATGCCCACGCCCCAGCGGGCGCGCCCATCAAGGGGCTTCTCTCCGCAGCGTACATTTCCCCCTGCGCTTATAATATAGGAAGTCATGCCGCTTGTCAACAGCCAAGATGCGACAATTTCCGTGGCGTAGCCCTTGGCCACGGCTCCCAGATCCAAAGAAAGATGGGGATCGGCGAAATAAATCGTCCCGGCCTCCTGATTGATGATCACATCGTCAAAATTGACGTGATTGCTGTACGCTTTCAGCAGCCGTTCCTCGGGCAGGGCTTCCCCGGCCTCCCGGCACTCGTGCCAGTAGCTCAGCACTGCGCCCATGGCCACGTTCACCCGGCCCAGGAGCCGGGGCTGCAAATCTTTCATGTACAGCAGCAGGTCGATGAGCTCCGGCTCGGCCTCCACGGGGCCGGTGGCCGCGTTTTTGTTGACGTAATACAGGTTATGCACGCCCTCATAGGCTTTATAGCCGTCATAGATGCGATGGTAGTGCATAAACATGTCCTTCGCGTGGCCGTAGGCCGCGTCGAAGGCCGCCTGATCCGGCGCGTAGCCGATCACGGTGATCACCGTGTCGAAGGCGTCATAAAAAGAGGCGGTAAATTTCTGCATGGTCTTTTCGGCCCGGCAGCCGCCGCAAAGCAGGCATAAAACGCACAAAACGCACAGAAAACGCAGCCTGTATTTCATTGCAAAAACACCTTATTTCACAGGATAAAATGAACCCGGCGCAAAGCCGGGTTCATTATAGCATAAAACGATCTTATTTGGCAACCTCAGCAGCGGCCTTCAGGGCTTCGATGAATTCGCCAACGGTCATGGTGCAGGTGGTCTTCAGCTCTTCCACGTCGGGAGAGGTGTCATGACCTTCGCTGATGGTGTGCAGGGGAGTGGCGGCCACTTCTTCAACGGTCTTGCCGATGCAGTAGGCTTCCCAAGCAGCGATCTGCTGGAACCATTCGCCCTTTTCCAGCTTGGAGACCTTGGCCATGCCATAGGCTTCCTTCTTGGCTTCCTTGGACAGGATCTCGGTGCCCAGCTCGGTGACGCACTTGCCCTCAGCGCTGAAGGACACGGGAGCCTGCACGACGTCGAACTTGACATACTTGATGGTGCCGTCATCGTTCAGCACGACGAAGCACATGGTGGTGTTGGTCTGGAACTTGCCGTCCTTGGCTTCGCCGTCCACGACGGAAGCGTCGGTGGCGGTGCCAACGGTGGTCAGAGCGGCGGTGCCGTACTTGTCAGCCAGAGCGGAGGTGGCGGCCAGGCACAGGATCAGAGCGAGAACGAGAGCTACGATCTTTTTCATGAAGATATACCTCCATTGTTTTTTACCGCAGGCGATATCAATATTCAAGTATCGCTATTACGGTATTCTTAGTATATATTAAAACATTTTAACACAATAGTATGTGACCAAGTCACATAAACAATTATTTATTTTTTCTTGGTTTGACAAACGGCATATCCCGGCGTAGAATAGGGCAGGATAAACATACGGAGGATAAATGCGTATGGGCAGCGAATCTCGCAACATCGAAAGCACCCGCCGGGAAGAAAACGGCGTAACCTATTTTGACCGCGGCATCCTGACCGGCCGGGACGGCGTCCGCTATCAGCGCTACGCCGTGCAGACCCACTTTGTGGAGGTGGGGGAGGACAAATGCGCCCTGATGGAGCGCTATATCCGCCCCATCTATAAAGAGGGCGACGTGGTGGCCTTCGGCGCCAAGGTGATGGCCATGTGCGAAAAGACCGTGCGCACCAAGGACCAGGTAAAGCCCGGCTTCTGGGCCAAGCTGCTGGCGCCCCGGGCCAGCGAAACCGTGGCGGGCATCGGCGTCCACGATCCCTACAAGCTGCAATTGGCCATCGACATGGTGGGCGCGCCCCGGGTGGTGTTCGCCGCCATCGCCAGCGCGGTGACCAAGCTCTTTGGCATCAAGGGCGTGTTCTATAAGATCGTGGGCCCCGGCGTGGCGGGCATCGACGGCTTCTACTACCGCTCCAGCTTCGAGCGCTACAAGAGCCTGGCCCTCATCAACCCCACCAACCCCGTGGAGCTGTGCGACGAAATCATGCAAAAAACCGGCATCCCCACCGTGCTGATGGACGCCAACGACATCGACCAGAACCAGCTGGGCAAGGCCACGGCCTTCCCTCTGACGGACGACCAGATCCAGGACGCCCTGAAGGACAACCCCAGCGGCCAGGGCGGCGAATTGACGCCCCTGATCCTGATCCGCAGAGTGTGACGCCGAGTTCATTGGTTTATAATAGCTTCTGCCGTGCTGCGTCAGGAGCTTTTTTGTTTGCCCCTCTGTCTATAACACGTTATTGAGAAACAGAAATATAACGGGGAGAACGAACGGAGGCGTTCCTTTTCGCCGCCCGAAAAGGAACCGAAAAGGGCTGCGTTTATAGCGTTTGTTGGTTTGTTCCATGGTTGTTGAGCGTCAGCGTTTGCGAAGGCTGTCCTGTGCACGCTCCCGGGCCTATCGGCCTATGTGCGCTACGCGCACGCACACTGTCGTGTGCCGGGAGCGGTTGGGTTGTCCTTATTTTCGCTCTGCCCCTCACGCT
>CACZLE010000059.1 GCA_902781945.1 uncultured Eubacteriales bacterium
ACCCCTAAAAACAGATATCTTCTTATTTTTGAGGGCGCCTTGTCGCTTGTCTGCCAATAAAAAAGAGGCTGCTGCACTTTTTTTAGTGCAACAGCCCCAGCGAAAAACCGCTGGACAGACCAGAAAATGAATAAATTTATTTTCTGGCTGGCCAACGGTTTTTCTTATGCCCAGAAGCTCTCTTTGCTACTTCCAAGTTACAGGCGCAAATTGTTTGTTATTATATTCAAGCTGGTTCGCCCGCTGAGGTCCAGGAGAAGAATTCTCCTGGCGCAGAGGTTTGGAGGCCGCGGAGGCCTCCAACGTCTCCTCCTGCCAATTTCTGTTTGTGTATGTTTTCAATGAGGGTTCAAATTACCCGTTTTCTCCCGCTCCCACGTCCTCCGGCATGGGCTCCGTTCCGCTGCCCTCCAATTGCTGAACGTCCACGCACACGCCGTCCGTGTCCAGGGTCACCAGGTAGCCCGGCAGGCCGTTCCACTTGCCGCGGAAGCGCACGGTGCTGCCGTCGATCTCGGGATCTTCATAGAGATGGACGTCCCACACGGGGGCAGTGCTGTCCGGCTCGTCCATGGTCATATCCCCGAAGGCATGCACCACGGCGTTTCGGGCCAAATAGACCGGGCCTTCCTCCGCCAGGGCCAGGCGGCTCCAGGTGCGCTCCAGGGTGTAGATGCGGTAGCTGGGGTCCATGTCGTAATTGTCGCTGGCAAATTGCAGCACCCGCAGCACTTCGCCGGTTTGGGCGTCGATCTCCGTCAGCAGGGAAGGCGGGAAATTTTCGTCCCAGCACAGCAGACGCAGCTTCCAGACGGGATGCGGCTGGGCGTCGATGAGCGCGGCGCAATGGACCTCGCCGTTGCGCAGGCCCACGCCCTGGAAGGCGATCTTCTCCGCCTGGGCCCGGGTGATCAGGTCCTCCCTTTCGGGGATGTAATCCGTGGCCTTTATCACCTTGCCCTCCAGGGTGCTGGCCATAAGGGTTTTCGCCTCCCGGCCCAGCTCCACCCAGCGGTCCTGCGTCCATTCGACATAGGGGCCGTAGGCGGCGGTATAGCGCTTGACGATCACGTCGGCGGTGATGGGGCTGACGTCCGCCTGGGACACCAGCACTTTATGCGTCACGTCATAAACCGTCGTGGCGCAGAAGCCCCAGTCCTTGGTCTTGCTGATGAAGTTCACCGTCCAGCTCAGTTCGGCGTCCGGGCTGTTGGTCCCTCTTTGATGGATAAATACGCGATATTTGCTTTCGTCCTCCAGGGGCGCGTCGATGCCCGTCTGGCTGCGGATGCCCTCGGCGGCCAGATGGACAGCTTCGGCTTCCGTCAGGGTGAATTCCGCGGGATTCTTCTGCGGTTGGGCGATCTGCGGCGTGATGTCCGCCGCCGTCAGCAATTCGCCCTCCCGGGTCAGGGCCACCACGTAGCCGCGGGCGGTCTCTCCGCCCTTGCTGCTGCAATGCATGTACCAGGCCGCGCCGTCCGGGTCGTCGGCGCGATATTCCACGTACACTTCATAGGCTTCCCGATCCTCCAGGGGCAGCTCCTCGCCGTATCTTTCCTTTATGGCGGCGATCATCCGGGCCCGGGCCTCCTCCTCGGTCAGATCCTCCGGGCCGGGCAGCTCCTCATGCACCGATTGGGCAAACCCGATCTGCACCATGACCTGCTGGAACCAATGCCGCTGGGCGATGGTCCATTCGCCATAGCTGCCGCCGAAGGCCTGGCGGCACACCGCCATGATGGCCTCTTCCTCGTCATAGCCTTCGCCCTCGCGCAAGGCCTGCATGATCTGATCGTTCTCGTCCAGGTCGATGCCGTTTTCGCCGCACGCCCGGATGAATTCCGCCAGCTCCTCCGGCGAAAATTTGGTATTCACCCGCCAATCGCTGTCGTTGTTCTGGGCCAGGGGCACGGCCTTCTCCTCCACCACCTGCTGAGCGGAGAGCAGCGCCGCCGCCAGCGCGCCCAGAGAAAGCAGCGCCAGCGCCAAGGCCACAATGAGGCCCACAGAAATTTTATGCTTCATTTTTTGTCCTCCCGTCGCGTTTTCAAAGATCCTTTGCTGCCGGGAGGGCGTGACGGTCAGGCCGGACAGCTCGGCATCCAGCGCCCGCCGGATGTCCTCGCCCATATGCCGCTGCTTCATCCGTTTTCACCTCCCAGCCAGATTTCCCGCAGGATCGCTTCCGCTTTGCGCAGCCTGTGGTGGGCCGTGGAAACCGGGATCCCCAGCACCTGCGCCACGTCCTTGATGGAAAGCTCCTGCCAATAATAGAGCGAAATCACCTGCCTATATTTGTCCGGCAATTGGCCCACGCACAGCGCCAGGGTGTGATCCTGGGGCTGGATTTCCTCCAGCCGGGGCGGCAGCTCCTCCACCGCCCTGCGAAAATCCATATGTCGAAACCAGGCGCTGCGCCGGTAGTCCCGGCAGGTATTCACCGCGATGCGCAGCAGCCACGCCTTGTCGTTTTCAACGTGCTTTTTCTCGTATTCCGTCATGTGCCGCCAGGCCTTCAAAAAGGTGTCCTGCATTGCGTCCTCCGCCTGGCTGCGATCGGACAAGTATAAAAAGCACGTTTTGAGGATCGCCTCCGAATATTGCGCGATCCAGCCGCGCAGGCGCTCCTCCCGAACGCTGCCGGGTACCTCGGCATGTTCCATGTCCGATCACCTCCCTTCACCCTATAAGACGAAACAGCGGGGAATTTCTTCCAATCTTTCCAAAAAAGAAAAGTCGGAGCGAAGAACGCTCCGAATTTCATTATTTTCCGATGGATTTTTCATAGGCCGCGATGACGGCCTCCATCACCGCGCTGCGCAGGCCGCCCCTTTCCAGGGCCCGGACGCCCTGTATGGTGGTGCCGCCCGGGGAACAGACCTGGTCCTTGAGGATGCCGGGATGCTTTCCCTCCAGCGCCAGGCCCGCCGCGCCCACCAGCATCTGGGCGGCCAGTTCATAGGCCTGGGCCCGGGGCAGACCGCAGGCCACACCGCCGTCCGCCAGGGCTTCCAGAAAGAGATCGGCAAAGGCCGGGCCGCAGCCGGACACCGCGCTGCCCGCGTCCATCAGGTGCTCGGGCAGCAGGCAGAAACGCCCGGAGGCGGAAAGATCGCCCAGGAAGGTATCCAGGATCTCGCCCTGAGTGAAATGGTCCTGGGCGTACAGGGTCATGCCCGCGCCGATGGACACAGGGGTGTTGGGCATGATGCGGATGACGGGATAATCGCCCTCAGCCATGCGCCGCACGTCCTCCATGGTGATGCCCGGGGCCATGGTGACCAGGATATGACCGGGGCGCAAAACGTCTTTTATCCCATCGACGACGCCCTGCATCATATAGGGCTTGACGCCCAGCAGGATATAATCGGCGCTGCGCGCAGCCTCCGCGGCGCTGGGCGCGCAGACGCAGCCCAGCTCGTCGGCCAGCCTTTGGGCCTTTTCCGCCGTGCGGTTAAAGAGGATCACGTTTTCGCCGGGCAGCTTTTTGCGCAGGGCCCGGGCCAGGGCCCCGCCCATATTGCCCGTGCCGATGACAGCGTATTTTCGCATATTAACCTCCGATCACGCCGGCAGCCACCAGCGCCAGCACCACCGCGCCCAGGGCAATGCGATAAAAGCCGAACACCCGGAAGGAATGGGTGCGGATGTACTGCACCAGGGCCCGAATGGCCAGCAGGGACACGATGAAGGCCAAGGCGAAGCCCACGCCCAGGATGGCGGCCTCGCTGCCCGTCAGGCTGTTGCCGTGGGTAAAGAACTTTAAGCACTTGATGCCGCTGGCTCCCAGCATGGTGGGGATGGCCATGAAGAAGCTGAACTCCACAGCCGTGGAGCGGGTGAGCCCCAGCAGCAGCGCGCCAATGATGGTGCTGCCGCTGCGGGAGGTGCCGGGGATCAGGGCCAGCACCTGGAAGCAGCCGATCAGGAAGGCCGTGCGGTAGCTGAGCTGCCGGATGCTGCCGATGCGGCGGGCATGCCGGCCCTCCTCCAGCCGATCCAGCAGCAGAAAGACGACGCCGTAGACGATGAGCGCGACGGCGATGATCACGGGGCCGTCCAGGTGGGCGTCGATCCAGTCGTTGAGGACCACGCCGATGAGGCCGCTGGGGATCACGGCCACGATGATCTTGAACCACATCTCCCAGGTTTCCCGCTTTTCCTGGCGGGTTTTGGACAGGGCGAAGGGATTGAGGCGATGGAAATACAGCGCCACCACCGCCAGGATGGAGCCCAGCTGGATCACCGTATCGTAGAGGGGCCAGAATTCCTCCCCCACGTTTTTGAGGGGCAGCAGGGCGTTGAACAGCATCAGGTGACCGCCGGAGCTGATGGGCAGCCACTCGGCGATGCCCTGGATCATGCCCATCAAAGCGGATTTGATCAGATCAAACAGCAAAATGATCGCCCTCCGTCAATCGTTTTCCAGCCGCTCCAGGGCGGCATAGATGGTTTCCAGTTCCTCTTCGCTGCCGTATTGCAGGATCACCCGGCCCCGCTTGGGCGTGCCTTGCAGGGTGGTGCGCACGCCCAGCACGTTTTGCAGGCGGCTTCGCATATCCTCCAGCTCCAGGGCCAGGGGCTTTTTCTCAGGCTTTTTCGGCGGCTCCGCAGGCGCGGCGGCCAGCTTTTCGGCCTCGCGAACGCTGAGGCCCTCCTTGACGATACGCTCCGCCAGGGCCTGCTGCAGCGCCTCGCTCTCCAGGCCCGCCAGCACCCGGGCGTGGCCCGCGGACAGGCGGCCATCCTTCACCATCTCCTGGATATTGGCAGGCAGGGCCAGCAGGCGCAGCAGATTGGCCACCGCGGGACGGGAACGGCCCACGCGCTTGGCCGCCAGCTCCTGGGTGTAGCCGCAGCTCTCCATCAGATCACGGATACCCGCGGCCTCCTCGATGGGATTCAGGTCCTCGCGCTGCAAATTTTCGATCAGCGCAGCTTCCCGGCGCTCCTGCTCGCTCATCTCCCGCACCACGCAGGGCACGGTGTCCAGCCCCGCCATGCGGGCGGCCCGGTAGCGGCGCTCCCCCGCCACAATGCGGTAGCGGCTGCCCTCGGGCGTCACCAGCAGGGGCTGCAAAAGCCCGCTCTGCCGGATGCTTTCGGCCAGCGTTTCCAATGCTTCTTTGTCAAAAACCCGCCGCGGCTGGTCGGGATTGGGATCGATATCGCTCAGGGAAATCTCCGTTGAGCCCACAGGCGCATCGCTTTCGGGCAGCAGGATATCCAGCCCGCGGCCCAAGCCTTTCTTGGACGCCATTTTGCCTCCTTCGGGCGTCAGCCCGTTTTACCATAAAAATGTTTGCCAGGCTATTGTATCATATGCGCGGCTTTTTATCAAATGGAAAAGGGGACGCCGCCGCGTCCCCGAAAATGGAAATATGATTACAGGATCGCCACGTTCTTCATCATCAGGCGCTCGGGGCCCTCATAGGCGCCCTCCACGCAGGTCTTGGCGGTGAGGCGCAGATGGGAAAGCACGTCGCTCAGCTTGGCGCTCATGGTGATACCGGTGACGGGGCGGATCTCCTGGCCGTCATAATAATAGGCCAGGCGGATCTCGCCACCGATGTAATCGTTGTACAGATCCACCTGCAGGCCGGAGAGGGACGCGGCCTCGATGTAGGGCGCGGCCTGGATCTCCTGTTCCGTCAGGGTGCCCGCGGACAGGCTGATGTTCATGGGCAGATTGCCGCTGATCTCCTTCACGCCCAGGTACTGGCCGAAGCGGCTGGCGCCGTAATTGTTCTTCACCACGCCGTCCTGCAAAATGCAGGTGTCCGTCAGAGCCATGCCGTCGCCGTCGAAATAGCTGCTCTCTTCGCAGCCGGGCAGGATGGCTTTGAGGCAGAAGGTCAGCTTGTCCCCGTCGCCGTTTTCCTGGAGATCGTCCCCCACCTGATGCAGGTTGGCGTGGGAGTAGACGTCAGCGTAATTGGCGTCATAGGCCAGTTCGCTCAGCAGGCTGTGGATCTCCTGGGGACGCAGCAGCACGTTGACGGTCAGGGGCGTTTGGGGCTTGACGGCCAGGGAGCGGTCCCGCACCTCGCGCATGCGGCGGGCGATCTCCGCGGTGACCTTCTCGGGCTCAAAGGTGGTGAAGCGATGGTCCTCGTAGAGCTCCACGCTCTCCTGCTCGGTGGTGAAGGTGGGAATGGCCTCGATCATCACCCGGCAGACATGCTGCTTTTTGTCGATGCCGCGGCTGTTGCGCACCCGCAGGGTATCGCGGTAGAGAAAGATCTCGCAGGCGTTGATGGAGCCGCCCGGGACGGTATCCGCCGCGAACACGGCGTCGGCGATCTCCCGTCCCAGCGCCTTCATATCGGCGGTGTCCATGTTGGTGGGCAGGCTGACCTCCAGCTCTCCTCCTTCCGGCAGCTCATAGGGCTCGTTGAACACCAGCTTGGCCCGGGCCGCGGCGGCCTGGATCTTGGCTTTCAGGTCCTCCCCCGTCATGGAGCCGTAGACGCTGAAGGTGGAATCGCCCCGCTTGCCGTCGTGATCCACATAGACGGTCACCTGGGTGGTCACGGTGTCCGTGGCGCGGACGGTTTCCAGATTTTTGTGCACAAAGAACAGCTCGTAGCTTTCCGTGGCCGTTTCGCTGACGCGCCAGCCGTCCAGACCGGCGTTTTCCAATAACCGTTTCAGATCGCTCATCCCAGTTTCACCCTCACTTTCAGGTTGGGGCCGCCGTCGGAGACGCGCACCCATTCCTTGTAGCCCTTGCCGCACATGCCGGAGCCGATGACCTTCCAGTTATCGGACACCATGCTGATGGATTTGAGCAGGTCCGGCACGGAGCCGCTCATGACCACGGGGGACACATAGTGGTCGGTCAGCTTGCCGTCCACGATCTCGATGCCATATTCCGCCGTGCACTGGATCTGCCAGTTTTTGGGGTCCTCCATGCCGTTGTTGGTTTCAAAGAGCATGTAGCCGTGCTTGACGGAGGCGATCATATCCTCCAGCTTGTCCTGGCCCGGCTCAAAGAAGGTGTTGGTCATGCGGGCATAGGCCTTGCGCTTGTAGCTGTCCCGGCGTCCGTTGCCCGTGGGCGCGGTGCCCAGCTGGGTGGCGCTGGCCAGGTCGCTGAGGCCCGCTGCCAGGATGCCGTCCTTAATGATCTGGGTATCGTGGGCCAGCACGCCGTCGTCATCAAAGAAATAGCTGGCCACGCTGTGAGCGGCAGCGGCGCCGTCGTGCATGTTGGTGATGGGGCTGGCCACGTACTGGCCCACAAAGAGCTTTGCCAGGGCGCGGTCCTTGACGAACTGGTCCATCTCCACGCCGTGGCCGAAGGCTTCATGGGCGATGAGGCCGCTGATGGAGCTGTCGGTGATCACGTCGTAAACGCCGGGCTCGATGGCCGTGGCGCGGGTGAGATGGCGGGCCAGGTCGATGACGCCGTCGGTGTGCTTCCTGAGGTTTTCGATGATCAGGCCGATGTGATCCTCGCCCTCCACGTGGCGGGCCTGCACCAGCTTTTCATCGTTGTAGACCACCACCAGGTAGCCGTTGGCCCAGCCGTAATGCTGGCTCAGTTCCCGGTTCCGGGAGACGAAGAGCTTGGAGACGGTGTAGGGCTGAATCATGGCGATGGCGTTGAGCACATGCTGGGGATCCTTTTGCAACAGTTCCTGGGAAAGCTCCCGGCACAGGGTCAGCAGCTGCTCGTCGCTGTAATCGGCAAAGTCCGACTCCCGGGCAAAGTCCTCTTTCAAGGGCTCGTCCGCCAGGGCGGCGGTAGAGATCATGCGGCCCTTCAAACTGTCGTCCACCTGCACGGCGGCCACGATCTTTTCGGCCAGGGCCTCCTTGTCGCCGCTGATGTCGTCCAGGGAGTATTCAAAAAAGCTGCGGCCATCGTGCATCTTGACCACAAAGCCGCATTCGCCCCGTCCGTCCTGGACGGCGGAACTTTTGCGGTCCGCGCGGATCACGGTGGCGCTCACGTCGGTGCCCAGCACGCTGACAAAGGCAAAATGCTTGCCCAGGGCTTCCACCAGCGCGCGGCAATCGTCCCGTTTGCTGTTCAGATACGCGGAAAAAGGCATCAAAATTCCCTCCTTTTAGAACATTTCGATGATGGCGTCCCGCTCGGCGCCCACGGACACATACTTGATGGGGCAGCCGACGGCCTTTTCGATATAGAGGATGTAATCCAGGGCTTCCCGGGGCAGATCTTCCTTTTTGCGGCAGGCGCTGATATCGCAATGGAAGCCGGGCAGATATTCATAGACGGGCTTGGCGGCGTTCAATTCGTCGATGCTGGCGGGGAAATCGTCCCGGCGCTGGCCGTTCACCTCATAGGCCACGCAGACGGGGATCTTTTCCATATAGCTCATGACGTCCAGCTTGGTGAGGGCCACGCAGGTGCAGCCCTGCATGCGCGCGCCATAGCGGCTGGCCACCACGTCAAAGCCGCCCACCCGGCGGGGACGCCCGGTGGCCGCGCCGTATTCGCCGCCCGCCTCCCGCAGGGCGTCCGCCTCGGGACCGAACATCTCGCAGGTGAAGGGGCCCTCGCCCACGCAGCTGCTGTACGCCTTCATGATGCCGATGCTTTCATCCAGCCGGGCAAAGGGAATGCCCGCGCCGATGGGCGCGTAGGCCGCCAGGGTGGTGCTGGCGCTGGTGTAGGGATAGATGCCGAAATCGATATCCCGCAGCGCGCCCAGCTGGGCCTCGAACATAATTGACTTGCCCGCCTTGATGGCCTTGTCCAGATACACGGTGGTATCGCAGATATAGGGGATCAGGGGCTTGCCGTAGGTTTCCAGCCAATTCATCATGGCGTCCAGGGCGATGGCCTCATGGCCGTAGCCCTTTTCCACAAACAGGTTTTTCCACTCCAGCAGGTCGGAGAGGCGCTCCCGCAGGGTGTCCCAATGCTTGAGATCGCCCAAGCGCAGGGTCTTTTTCATGTATTTATCGGCGTAGACGGGAGAGATGCCCCGGCGGGTGGAGCCGAACTTCTTGTCCCCCAGGCGGTCTTCCTCCAGGATGTCCAGCAGCTTGTGATAGGGCATGCAGATGGTGGCCCTATCGCTGAGCAGCAGATGGCCGGGTTCCACGGCGATGCCGCCCTGGCGCAGGCGCTCCATTTCGCCGCTCAGGTGCTCCAGGTCGATGACGATGCCCGGGCCCAGGATGTTGACGGTCTCGTCCCGCAGGATGCCGGAGGGCATCAGGTTCATGACGAACTTGCCCTTTTCATTGATCACGGTGTGGCCGGCGTTGTTGCCGCCCTGATAACGCACCACGATATCGTAGCGGGCGGACAGCAGGTCCACCATGCGGCCCTTGCCCTCGTCGCCCCAGTTGGTTCCCACGATTGCTGAAAGCATCTTATTGTTCCTCCTCTGTCATACGTCGATCCGCGCTTCGGCCTCGGGGGCAGCCCCGTTGGCGTCCAGCGCCGGTTGAATATACCTGGTCAAAAACTGATCGCACTGCCGGGCGGCCATGCCCGTAAAGGACGCGGGGTCCAGGAGACCGCTTAGTTCCTCCCGGGTCAGGCCGAAGGCCTCGTCCGTCAGAATGCGGTCCAGCAGATCGTTTTCCCGGCCATAGCGCTTCACCTGCTCCGCCGCGGCCATACTGTGCTGGCGGATGTGCTCATGCAGGGTCTGCCGGTCCCCGCCCTTGTGGGTCACGCAGTACATGAGGATGTTCTCCGTGGCCATGAAGGGCAATTCCTCCTGCAAATGCCTGCGGCACACGGCGGGATACACCGTCAATCCCCGGGCCACGTTGATCATCAGGTTCAATATGGCGTCCGTGGCCAGGAAGGCCTCGGGGATGCTGAGGCGGCGGTTGGCGCTGTCATCCAATGTGCGCTCCAGCCATTGGCTGGCGGCGGTGACGGCGGTGTTCTGCAAATCGCAGATCACATAGCGGCTAAGAGACGCGATGCGCTCGCACCGCATGGGATTGCGCTTGTAGGCCATGGCGGAGGAGCCGATCTGGCCGCTTTCAAAGGGCTCGTCCACTTCCTTCAGATGGCACAGCAGCCGCACGTCCCCGGCGAATTTGGAGGCGCTCTCCGCGATGCCGCAGAGCACCTGCAGCACCGCAAAATCCACCTTGCGGGTGTAGGTCTGGCCGCTGACGGGCTGACAGGCCGCGAAGCCCAGCTTGGCCGCGATCTTCTGCTCCAGCAGCTCCACCTTTTCCGCGTCGCCGTCAAAGAGGTTCAGAAAGCTGGCCCCGGTGCCGGTGGCGCCCTTGCAGCCCAGGAGCTTCAATTGCGACAGCTGGAAATCCAGCTGCTGGAGATCCATCAGCAAGTCATTGAGCCACAGGCAGGCGCGCTTGCCCACGGTGGTGGGCTGGGCCGCCTGGAAATGGGTGAAGGCCAGGGTGGGTTCGTCCTGGTGTGCCCGGGCAAAATCGCTCAGGGCCCGGATGGCGCTGACCAGCAGCTTTTTGATCACCAGCAGCCCATCCCGCAGGTTCAGCACGTCGGTGTTATCCCCCACGTAGCAGCTGGTGGCCCCCAGGTGGATGATGGGCCGGGCCCCAGGGCAGCAATCGCCGAAGGTGAGCACGTGGGCCATCACGTCGTGGCGCACCTTGTGCTCATACTGGGCGGCCTTGTCAAAGTCGATGTCCTCCAGGTGGGCGCGCATCTCATTGAGCTGCTCCTCCGTGATGGGGATGCCCAGCTCCTTTTCGCTCTCCGCCAATATCAGCCACAGCCGCCGCCAGGTGGAAAACTTGCGCTGATCGGAGAACAGCCGCTTCATTTCGTCGTCGGCATACCGCCCGCACAGGGGACTTTGGTAAAACTCATGCATCGTTTCTCTCCTGTATCACAAATCGGCGTAGAAATTCTTCTGCTTTTTCCGATCCGGATCGATGTATTGCAATTCCATTTTGTCAAAGTGCACGGACTCCACAAAGTGCTCCGGCAAAAAGGTGGTCAGGCCAAAGCTGTCCCAGTCCCGCTCGTGCCGCGGGATGATCACCGGGCGGGCGATATCCAACGCGTGACAGATCTCGTCCAGCGCCTCCTGCCAGGTTTCATAGGTGCAGGGAGCGGTGCGGCTCTCGATGATCTTATTCTTTTTGATGATGCGGACCCAAAGCTGACCGGCCATGGCGCGCCTCCTTCATTGTGACTACAAGCCATTATAGCATAAGAAGGAAAAAAAGCAAATGAGAAAAAGGAGAGACCAAGAGCAGTGCGACGGATACCGGGCGTAGATAAACAGAAATTTGACGGGGAAAGGGGTACGCTTCTCTTTTGAGTCAAAAGAGAAGCAGAAAACCTGCGTTTGTCGCCGTAAAAGTAACGAACGCAACGAGAAACAAAGTTGCAGTCCACCGCTTCCGGGCAGCCAGCTTCGCTGGCGTGCTGCGCGCAAAGCGCACAGCAAAAAACCGCTGGACAGACCAGAAAATGAATAAATTCATTTTCTGGCTGGCCCTCGGTTTTTCTTATGCCCGGAAGCTCTCGTTGCGACGCTCAAGCTACAGGCGCAAATTGTTTGTTATTGCTGCCAAGCCAGGTCGCCCGCTGGGATGCAAGGGATGAAATCCCTTGCCGCAGGATCATAAGGGCCGCGGAGGCCCTTATCGTAACCCCTTGCCAATTCCTGTTTATCGTTGGGTAATGTCAGCTTTCCCCCACGCTCATCTTTTTCAGCACTCCGCTGGCCCTCAAGGCAGGCAGCACGGCGTGATAGAAGACGGGCGCCGCCACGATGGCCGCGGCCGCGTTGATGATGGAGGCGGGGAAGCGGCTGACCATGCCGGCCCAGCCGTACATGAGCAGGCTCTTGAGCATATACAGGGCCACATAGGTCAGGGCGCCCGCCATGGCGGCAATCACCGTGCCAAGTTTCATCCGCTTGATGTGGGGCGCGCGCATCAGCATGCCGCACACCCAGGCCATGGCGAACTTGCTGACAAAGGTGATCAGCACGTTCAGGGCGTCATAGCCGCCGCCAAAGGCGTCATAAAGGGCCGAGCCCAGGCCCGCGGCGAACCCGCCCGTCACCGGCCCCAGCAGCATACCGCTGAGCAGGCACACGGCGTTGGCAAAATGCACCTTGGACCCCAGCAGCGGAAAGCGGAACAGGGTGACGATGTACACCATGGCCGCCATGACCCCGGCAAAAATGATATCCAACAGCTGAATCTGCTTCTTCTTCATAATTCCATCTCCATTCCAGCCTTGACGGCTTACGGGACATAGTATATACTGGATTTGGACTTATGAAAAGTACCAATTCAGGAGAAAATAATAAGACCAGATGAAGACGAAACCGGAATATATCAAGCTGTATGAGGCCCTGCGGGAGGAGATTGCGGGGGGCAGCTGGGCCTATGGCGAGCGCCTGCCCTCCCGGCGGCAGCTGGCCCGGGACCGGGGGCTGAGCATAGTGACGGTGGAGCACGCCCTGGAGCTGCTTTGCCAGGAGGGCTACTCCGAGGCCAAGGCCAAAAGCGGCTACTATGTGGCCTATCAGGCGGAGGATGGGTTCAGCGCCGCGCCGCCCGCGCCGATTTTCAGGCCGCCGCATCCCGCCGTCCCTTCGGAAAATGCCTTTCCTTTTTCCGTGCTGGCTCGCACCATGCGGCGGGTGCTGACGGAATACGGCGAGGCCATCCTGCAAAAAGCCCCCAACGCGGGCTGCGGCGAGCTGCGCAGCGCCCTGTCCCGCTATTTGGCCCGCAACCGCGGCATCCGGGCGGAGGCAAAGCAAATCGTCATCGGTTCGGGAGCGGAATATCTGTACGGCCTGGTGGTGGAGATGCTGGGCTCTGATCGGGTGTATGGCATCGAGCGCCCCTCCTATCACAAGATCGAGCAGGTCTACCGCGCCCGGGGCGTGCTGTGCGACCTGCTGCCCCTGGCCCAGGACGGCATCGCCTCCGCGGCCCTGCGAGACACCGCCGCCTCCGTGCTGCATATCACCCCCTACCGCAGCTTTCCCAGCGGCGTCACCGCCAGCGCCTCCAAGCGGTGGGAATACATCCGCTGGGCCGCCCAGGGAGACCGCTACATCGTGGAGGACGACTTTGAATCGGAGTTTTCCCTATTGCGCAAGCCCGAGGAAACGGTCTTTGCCCGGGCGCACAACGTGATTTACCTCAACACCTTCTCCCGCACCGTCTCCCCCTCCCTGCGCGTGGGCTATATGGTGCTGCCGCCCCGCCTTCTGCCCCTATTCGAGCAGCGGGTGGGCTTCTATTCCTGCACCGTGCCCGCCTTTGAGCAGTATGTGCTGGCCTCGCTGATCGAAAACGGCGATTTTGAGCGGCACATCAACCGCATCCGGAGACAGAGGAGGAGAGCCGAAGGACTTTGAAATCCCATACTTTGACAAACAGAAATTGGCAAGGGGAGAACGATAGGGGACTCTGCGTCCCCTATGACCCCGCACCAGGAGATTTCATCTCCTGGACCTCAGCGGGCGAACCGGCTAGAAAACAACAACAAACAATTTGCGCCTGAAACTTGAGTGTCGCAAAGAGAGCTTCCGGGCATAAGAAAAACCGATGGCCAGCCAGAAAATGAATTCATTCATTTTCTGGTCTGTCCAGCGGTTTTTCGCTGTGCGCTTTGCG
>CACZLE010000060.1 GCA_902781945.1 uncultured Eubacteriales bacterium
TGGCTTCTACTGTATACTTCGCTTTCCTCGACATGAATACTCCTCCTGAAGTTCACTGGTTTGTGTTTTTCCAGTGTCTACTTCAGGGGGAGCATATCATTCGGCTTTGACTTTTTCTCTGCCCGAAGGAGAAACCGGCGGAAGTTCATATCTTCCTTGATGTAAGCAAAGGTGCCTTCGGCCAGGATGGAACGATTGACTCGGAGCAGTTTGCCTTCGAGAGAAGAAATCTTTTCTTCCATGGCTTCCCGCTGCCGAATGAAGCGCTTGGAAACGTTCAGTATTCTATCGCATTTGCCGGGCTCTTTTTGTACATAAAAAGGACTGCCTCGTAATGAGACAGCCCCCGTTTTGGTGGAAAGGGCGGAGCACTTCAGTATGAAATGGGGGCGCGAACGCGGCAAATGCCACGGACTGCGAAGGTAACGATGGCCGCCCTCTGCCAGGCCGCTCTCCATGGGGATAGGTCAGATCAAAATCAAACTCCACAGGAAAATAGCCGGGACAGAGCACAGCGTTGTAAACACGACCAGCTTTGTGGCAAATTCGGGATCCCGCCCATATTTTGCTGACAGCATGGTGGTGGTGGCGCCTGCGGGCATGGCGGCCAGGAGCACGCTGACGCCCGTGACGGTTTTGCTGACGGGCAGCGCCAGGCATGCCAGGTAAACGACCAGCGGCATAAGCACCAGCCGGTGCAGGGTGAAGCGCAGGATGGTTCGATCCACCAGGTGCTTCGGGTCGATCTCGCTGAGGATCATGCCGATCATCATCATGGTGAGCGGCGTATTGCAGCGGCCGATGCTCTGGATGGGCGTCTGGAGGAGCGCGGGGATCGGGATATTCAGCGCCATCACCAACAGGCCCAGCAGGCAGGCCACCACGCAGGGATGGGTGGCCACCTTTTTCAGGGTAGCGCGCTTATCCGATACGCCGGAATAGATGGCCAGCCCTTCTGACCACATCATGATGCGCTGCGGGATCAGGTAGATGCTGGTCAGCATCAGCCCCGCCGCGCCGAACACGCCCTCGGTAACGGCGTTTCCCAGAAAACCCGCGTTGGAGCAGATCATGGCGTAGGATAAATTGCATCGATGGTCGGCGCTCTCCTTGGGAAAGGCAAACTTGCCATACACCAGCGAAAGCAGCTGGATGCCGACGGAAATCAGGAGCACAGCCAAATAATCGCTCGCCGCCATGCCGCTTTCCTTGCCCAGAAAGGAATTGAAAATGCTGCAGGGCAGCACAACGTACAGCACCAGGTCGGTGATAACGCGTTCGGCTTCCTTGCCCAGCACCTTGGTCTTTCGGATCAGGAAGCCCACCGCCATCATGATGAAAATATTGAATTCCAAAGGCCACAGCTTGTCCATACTTACCCCCAGCGCAGCTCCTCCAGCCGCTTGGCGATGGCCTCCGCCGTGGGCGGGCAGCCCATGACGCATTCCTTCGCGCCCCGGCAGCACCTGCCGATGCCCAGGCCCTCCAGCGTCTGCCCCTGCCAGCCCTGGCCAATATAGATATTCTCTCCCTGGCCGCAGCGGGTAGCGTGCAGCGCCCGCACCAGGGCGGCAAAGCAGGCGGAGCAGGCCTGGTTCTGGTGCACGTTTTTCGTCAGCCCCGCCACGATGCCGCTGGGGCGGGGATAAGCCGCCGCGTCGCGGGGGGCGTTCAGCTCGATCACATCCTCCGGCGACCAGGCCGTGCTGCCGCCGCCATAGCGCTCCGCCAGCTCGATATAGGGCACCTCCTCGGCGGTGAGCCCCATCAGGGTGCGGCCATAGGCGTCGATCTGCACCGCGTCGGTGCCCAGATACATGCGGTTGGTCTGCACCGGGGTGCCGCCCTCTTCAAAGTCCAGATCGCCGCAGATGCTGTCCACCACGATGAGCCGGGGTTTCAGCGCCGCGCCCAGGGCGGCGATGGGCTTCTGCAGGCCCAGGGCGTGGAAGCGGCGTTTCTCCCGATCCGGAATCACACCCTTCAGGTTTTTCAGGGCGCAGGTCATCAGCGTTTGGCCGTGGCCTTTGAGTACCGGCAGGTCCACCAGCAGGCCGGCGTCCAGAGCGCGGGCGCAGATATCGATATTGCCGATGGCGGTTTTCACCGGGCGCACGGCATCCTTTTTGGTGTCGTAGAAGGGCACGCCGTATTTTTCACACACCTTGTCATAGTCTGCCCGGCGCATGGCCCGCAGGGTGTCGTCTCCCACCCAGCTGCCCTCGATCACGCTGATATCCCACACGCCGTGATCCTTGAAATACGCAATGCAGCCGCTCAAAACCCCCGCGTGGGTCACCGCGCCGCTCTCCGGCGTGCCGGCGATGACCAGGTTGGGCTTCAGGGCCACGCTGCCGCCGGCGGGCACCAGGCGGATGGCGTCCGCCGCCTCCAGCAACTTTAAGGTCATCTCATGGGCGTCCTGCCCGTAAATCTGATAAATCTTACTCATGTTCCTCCATATACCGCATCATGCCAGCGGCGGCGTTTTTGGCGTCGTTCACGGCGTGCACCACGGTGAGCGAGCCGTGGATCACATCGCCGGCGGCAAAAACGCCGGGCCGGGTGGTCATGTTGTTTTCATCCACGATCAAAAGGCCCCGTTCGTTGGCGTCCAGGCCGTGGGTGGTCTTCACCAGTTTATCCTTGGGCCGCTGGTTGATGGCGATGATGGTGGTGTCCGCGGGCACCAGCTCGTCCTCCCCCTCCACGCCCACAGGGCGGCCCTGCTCGTTGAGCACTGAGTTTTTGAATACCGGCCCCTGGGGCGTGATGCGCTGGATGGATTTGCCGGTGTAGAACTCCGCGCCGTCCAGGCGGGCGTATTCCATCTCGTGATCGCTGGCGGTGGGCTTCGCGCCGCGCTGGAACAGCATCACCCGCTGCGCGCCGTGACGGAAGGCCGTGCGCGCCACGTCCACGGCCACGTTGCCCATGCCGATGACGGCCACGGTCTGGCCGATGGTATAGCTGATGGGCCGGGCCAGGTAGCTGATGCCAAAGTGCACGTTGGGCAGCGTCTCGCCCTGGATGCCCAGGGTGCTGGGACGCCACACGCCCGTACCGATGAACACCGCCCTGTAGCCGTCCCTAAACAGGTTGTCGATCATCAGATCGCCGCCCATTACCACGTGAGGCCGGATCTTGACCCCCAGCTCCAGCAGCCGGGCCTTGTAGCGGTCGATGATGGTCTTGGGCAGGCGGAAATCCGGGATGCCGTACTGCATCATGCCGCCGATCTTGTCCTTCTCCTCAAAGATGGTCACGCCGTAACCCCTCCAGGCCAGGATGAAGGCCGCCGTCATGCCCGCGGGGCCGCTGCCGATGACGGCGGCGTTTTTGCCGTTGTAGGGCGTTTTGCCCTCCGCGGTCATGCGATCCAGATAGGCGTCGGAGATGAAGCGCTCGATCTCGTAAAAGTGCACCGGCTGATCCTTGCGGCCCAGCACGCAGTGCCCGGCGCATTGGGACATGTGGTCGCACACCATGGCGCAGACCAGGGACATGGGGTTGTTTTCAAACAGCAGCTTGCCCGCCTCCATCAGCCTGTTCTCTTTGAACAGGGCGATGGCCTGGGGGATGGGCGTATGCGCCGGGCAGCCCTCACGGCAGAGCGGCTTTTTGCATTGCAGGCAGCGATTGGCCTCGTTGGTGATGCGCAGGGGCATGGGCACGACCTCCTTATGGAAAGGATACGTTCCTTTCTTTCTGAGAAAGAAAGGAACAAAGAAAGCACGATTTTATACGATCACAGGGGATAGCAGGAATGAATAATATGTTTGATTACCGGTTTGGTTTCTCCATTTCTCTCTTTGGCCCAAAGAGAGAAACGTTCTCTCTTTTCCATTTGTTACGTAATGGGCGCGGGGTTGAAGATGCACAGGTAGTTGTGCATGCCGTACTTTTCGGCAAAGGGCTGATCCAGGCCGCTGGCGCAGGCGATGATCTTGTTGAAGATCTCGGTGCCCACCTCGGCGATGGTCTTTTCGCCCGTGGCGACGGCCCCGGCGCTGATGTCAATGATGTCGGGCCACTGCTGCTTGAGCTCGTTGCGGCTGCACACCTTGATCACCGGCACGGCGGCCAGGTTATAGGGCGTGCCGCGGCCCGTCATGAACACCTGCAGGCCGATGCCGCTGGCCATCTGGCAGGGGCCGCACACGATGTCGCTGGCCGGGGTGGCGGCGAAGATCTCGCCGTGCTTGGTGGGCCGCTCGGCGGGAGAGAGCACCTCCACGATGGGCGAGGTGCCGGACTTGGCGATGCTGCCCATGGCCTTTTCCACGATGTTGGAAAGGCCGCCCTTCTTGTTGCCGGGGGTGGGGTTGGCGCTGCGGTCCACATTGGCCTCGGACAGGTATTTATCATACCAGCGCATTTCGGCGGCCAGCTTATCCCGGACTTCGGCGCTGACGCAGCGCTCGGCAATGAAGTGAACGCCGTCGCGCACCTCCGTCACCTCGCTGAAAAGCACCGTGCCGCCGCCCTTTACGAGCATATCCGCCGCGTAGCCCGCGCTGGGGTTGGCGGACACGCCGGAGAAGGCATCGCTGCCGCCGCACTGCATGCCGATCAGCAGATCGGAGAGGGGCAGTTCCTCGCGCCTGCGCGCGTTCAGGATCTTCAGCTTCCTTTCCGCCATTTCCAGGATGGCCTGCATGCAGCCCTCAAAGCCGTGGCATTCCTGCAAAACGACAACGTTTTCAGGCGTGTTGTTTTCCGGGCCCACCAGCATATCCGCCGTCAGCTTTTCGCAGCCCAGGGACACCACCATCAGCTGCCCGCCGAAATTGGGGTGATGGCAGATGTTGCGCAGGGCGCGGATGGGCACCTTGGCCTCCGGCGCGTTGATGGCCACGCCGCAGCCGTAGGCATGGTTGATGGGCACCACGTCATCCACATTGGGATATTTGGGCAAAAGCTCCTTCCGGATGCGCTCGATGGCCACGTTCAGCGTACCCTCCACGCACTGCACCGTGGTCTGAATGCCCAGGCAATTGCGGGTGCCCGCATAGCCGCCCTCGGGGTTGCGGTAGCCCAGCCAGGTCTTGACCGGCGGCTCGGGCAGATCGGTGCGGATGTTTACGCCAAAGGGCATATCATCCAGGGAAGGGGGCGTGGGCAAGCGCAGCATGTGCTCGTTGATCCACTGGCCCTTCGCGATGGGATCAAGGGCGTAGCCCAGGGTGACGCCGTAGCGGATGATGGGGCCATCTTTGGGAATATCCTGCAAAGCGATTTTGTGGGCCTGGGGAATGACGCTTTGCGTCACCACGCCGGGCATGATTTCGGTACCCGCGGGCAATTCCTGCACGGCAATGGCCACGTTGTCCTCGGGTTTGATCTGTACGTATGTACGCATGGCGTTCTCCTTAAAAGGCCGACCAGCTTGCACCGGCCGGCCTTGGTCGCTTTTTATCTTACCAGGCAGGGCTTCTTGTTGTCGAACTTCCAGCCGGGGATCAGGAACTGCATGCCGATGGCGTCGTCGCGCGCGCCCAGGCAGTTTTCCAGATAAATCTTGTTGGCCTTCTTGACCTGGTCGATGTCCACGTCAATGCCCAGGCCGGGCTTCTTGGGCAGGTCGATGCAGCCGTCCACAATCTGCAGCGGCTCCTTGGTCAGACGCTCGCGGCCCTCCTGCCAGATCCAGTGGGTGTCGATGCCGTTCATCTTGCCGGGGATGGCGGCGGCACACTGGGTCACCATGGCCAGGGAAATATCGAAGTGGTTGTTGCTGTGGCAGCCCCACATGAGGCCGAAATCATTGCACAGCTGGCCCACGCGCACGCTGCCGTTCATCGTCCAGAAATGGGGATCGGCCAGCGGAATATCGACGCTCTGCAGGGCGATGGTGTGGCACATCTGCCGCCAGTCGGTGTTGATCATGTTGGTGGCGGTGGGCATCATGGTGGCCTTGCGGAACTCGGCCATCACCTCGCGGCCGGAGAAGCCGTCTTCGGCGCCGCAGGGGTCTTCCATATAGGCCAGCACCTTTTTCAGGTCGGGGGCCACCTCCAGGGCTTCCTTCAGGCTCCAGCAGCCGTTGGGATCCAGGTCCACGCGGGCGTTGGGATAGGCCTTTTTGATGGCGGTGACGGCCTTGACCTCTTCCTTGGGGGCCAGCACGCCGCCCTTCAGCTTAAAGTCCACAAAGCCGTACTTTTCCACGGTGGCGCGGGCCAGCTCCACGATGGCGTCGGGGGTCAGGGCCTCCTCGTTGCGCAGGCGGTACCAGGCGCAGTCGCTGCCCTCCTCGCTCATGTAGGGCAGGTTGGTCTTTTTGCGGTCGCCGATGTAGAACAGGTAGCTGAGGAACTGCACCCGCTCGCGCTGGATGCCGTCGCCCATCAGGGCCGCGGCGGGCACCTCCAGGAACTTGCCCAGCAGATCCAGCAGGGGAGCCTCGATGGCGGTGACCACGTGCACGCCGGTGCGCAGGTCAAAGGTCTGCAGGCCGCGCACGTCATCCTTGATGTTGGCGTTCAGCCACTCCCGCACGCGGTTCAGGGTGCCCTTGTAATCGGAAATGGGGGTGCCGATCACCAGATCCTTTACATCCTCCAGGGCCTTGGTGATCTTCTGGCCGCCGGGGACTTCGCCCACGCCCAGATTGCCGGTGCTGTCCTCCAGAACCACCACGTTGCGGGTGAAGTAAGGCGCGTGTGCACCGGACAGGTTCAGCTCCATGCTGTCGTGGCCCGCCACGGGATAAACGTCCATTTTTACTACCTTGGGAATCATCGCTTCGTACCTCCGTTATTTGATGTTCATACCGATGCGGATGGCCCGCAGCAGGCGTTCCGCAGCATATTCATAGAGAGCAGGGGCGTCGGCCATGGCCTTTTCCAGGCTCATGGGGCCGCTGACCGTGGTCTGTATGGTGCTTTCGCACAGGTCGAAGAGGCCCTCGGCGCCATCCCCGATGCCGCCCACGATGGCGACGGTGGGGATGCCATGGGCCGCGCAGCGCTTGGCCACGCCCACAGGCACCTTGCCGAAGCGCACGCTCTGGCCGTCGATGCGGCCTTCACCGGTGATGGCCAGGTCTACGCCCTCCAGCTTTTGATCGAAGTTCACCGCGTCCAGCACGGCGTCGATGCCGCTTTTCAGCTGAGCGCCCAGCACGCCGCCCAGGGCCGCGCCCAGGCCGCCCGCCGCGCCCGCACCAGGGAAGGCGGCAATGTCGTGGCCAACAGCCGCGCTGACCACCTGGGCATAATGGGCCATTCCCGCTTCCAGCGCATCCCGGATGACCGGGATCGCGCCCTTTTGCGGGCCATAGATGAAGGTGGCCCCGTTTTCCCCCAGCAGGGGGTTGGTCACGTCGCAGATGACGGTGATGGCGGTCTCTTCCAATTCGGGCATCAGGCCGGAGAAATCGGCCTTTTCCACGTGGATCATTTCGCCGCCGATGGGCTTGACTTCCTTGCCATCCTTATCGGTAAATTTCGCGCCCAAAGCCGCCAGCATACCCATGCCGCCGTCGTTGGTGGCGCTGCCGCCGATGCCGATGAGGATGTTGCGCACGCCGCCCTTGACCGCCGCGGCGATCATTTCGCCGGTGCCCAGGCTGGTGGCCAGGCGGGGATCCTTTTGATCGGCGGGCACATAGGGCAATCCGCTGGCCTGGGCCATTTCCATGACGGCGGTGCCGTCAGAGAGCAAGCCCCACACCGCGGTTTCCGGCTCGTACATGGGGCCGGTGACACGGGCCACCATGCGCTGGCCGCCCATGGCCCGCAGCAGCGCGTCCACGGTGCCTTCGCCGCCATCCGCCACGGGAACGGAAACGCACTCCGTGCCCGGGAAGATCTTCATGGTGACGCGCTCCAGGATGTCGCAGCTCTCCAGGGCGGAAAGCGAACCTTTGAAGGAATCAGGAGCAAAGATGAATTTCATGGTGTTTCTCCTGCTTTCAGACAAGGCGAAGCCCGCTTGAGACTTCGCCTTGTATACTCTTTTTTCTCAGTGATGCAGCACTTCGCCGGTGAGCTTCTGATAGTACTTGAGCAGGGCGCTGTGGTCGCAGCTGCCGTCGCCGTCATGATGCAGGATCTTCATCATTTCCAGCACGGACTGGGTCAGCGGGATGGGAGCGTCCACCGCCTTGGCGGCGTCCACCACGTTGTTCAGATCCTTGATGTGCAGGTCGATGCGGAAGCCGGGCTGGAAGTTCTGATCCATCATCATGGGGGCCTTGGCGTTCATCACGGTGCTGCCGGCCAGGCCGCCGCGGATGGCTTCAAAGATCTTCTGGGGCTCCACGCCGCACATCTGGCCCATCTGCATGGCCTCAGCCAGGGCAGCGATGTTCACGGCCACAATGGTCTGGTTGCACAGCTTGGTTACGTTGCCCGCGCCCACGTCGCCGCACAGCACGACGGAAGAGCCCATTGCCTCCAGAACGGGCTTGAACTTATTGAAAACCTCTTCCTTGCCGCCCACCATGAAGGAGAGCGTGCCGTCCACGGCCTTGGGCTGGCCGCCGGACACGGGAGCATCCAGCATATCGATGCCGTACTTCGCCAGCTCGGCGGCGATTTCACGGCTGGCCACGGGGTTGATGGAGGAGCAGTCGATGAAGGTGGCGGTTTTGGGCATCTTCTCCGCCAGCTTGTCATCCTCCAGCATGACGGACTTCACATGGGGGCTGTTGGGCAGCATGGTGATGACGGCGTCCACGCCCTCGGCGGTTTCGGCGGAGCAGGAGCAGGCGATGGCGCCGGCGGCCTTCAGTTCGTCGATGGTGGCCTGGTTGCGGTCGTACACCCGCAGCTCGTGGCCGGCCTTCAGCAGATTTTTCGCCATGGGCTTGCCCATGATTCCCAGGCCGATGAATGCAATTTTCATAATGAATTCCTCCTAACATTTATTGAATGAGTTGTATGAGCCAGGTGATAAAGGGAACAGTGACCACGCTGAGCAGCGTGGATACGCTGACACAGGCCGAGGCGAACCTGTGATCGCCGCCGTAGCGCTCGGCCATGGCCGCCGTGTTGGAGGCCACCGGCATGGCCAGCAGGATCACGCAGATGTTCATGGCCATTTCGTCGGCGTGCAGCAGCGCCAGCAGCAGGGCGAACAGCAGCGGAAAGGCGATGAGGCGCAGGAAGCTGGTCAGCAGCACGGAGCGGTCAAACAGCATCCGCCAGTCCATATGGGCCAGGGTCGCGCCGATCAGGATCATGGAAAGGGGGCCCGTCATGCTGCCCAGGTTGGCGATGGCCGTGCCGAACACGCCGGGGATCTGCCAGCCCGTCAGCATCAGCACAGCGCCGATGTAGATGGTCACCACCATGGGGTTCAGCAGCACGTTTTTGACCCAGCCGCCCTTTTCCGGCTTCACGAAGAAGCCCAGGCCCACCGTCCATTGCAGGATGCGGGGCGAAATCAGGTACATGCTGGCGTAAAACACGCCCGTGGGCCCGAAAACCAGGCTGATGATGGGCATGCCCGCGTTGCCCGCGTTGCTGAACATGCTGGCGTACATCAGCACCTTGCGCTTGTTCTCGGGCTGTTTGCGCCACAGCACAAGGCCGATGAGGCCGGTGATGACACAGCCCGCCAGGGCGATGGCGATGACCCACAGGGAGGAGAGGATCTCCTCCCGGGTGGTGGGCTTGTTGAAGGCGTTCAGCACCATCATGGGCATGGCCACGTCCATCAGCAGCCGCACCAGCACGGAGCGGTTATCCTCCCGGATGATGTTCAGCCGGCTGACGACAAACCCGCACAGCATGTACAGGAACAGCAGCAGCTGGGTGTCGATCATCCGGGAGACGATATCGGTCACAGCAGCCCCATCCCGGAAAGCACGCTGCGGAGCTTTTCCCGCTGATCCTCGTGCAGGGGCAGGATGGGCGGCACGCAGTCGCCGCAGTCGTGGCCGATGAGCTTCAGCGCCTCCTTCAGCGTTACGGGGAAGGAGCCCATGTTGGTGGCGATGCGCAGGGCGCTGAGCTTGAACTGGGCGTCCAGCGCGCCCTGGTAATCCTTGGCCTGGAACTTTTCGTAGATATCCACGGCGATGCGCGGGGCCACGTTGGCGCAGCTGGCGATGGCGCCGGTGGCGCCGTAATGCAGGCCGGCCAGAATCAGGGTGTCGCGGCCCATCATCACGCTGAAATCCATGCCGCGGGTGAGGCGGATGTATTCTTCGGCGTTGGTCATGTCGCCGGTGGAATCCTTGGCGGCCACGATGTTGTCGATGGCGGCCAGCTTGGCCACGGTGGCGGGCTCCACGGTCACGTTGGTCTTGGGCTTGTTGTTGTAAATGATGATGGGCAGGCTGGTTTCGGAGGCGATGGCGCGGTAGTATTCGTAAACCTCCTCCTGGGTCTGGCTGACGAACATGGGCGTCAGCACGCTCAGGGCATTGATGCCGCCCACCTTTTCCACCGCCTTGGCGATGGCGATGGCGCCTTTGGTGGTGATGTGGTTGGCGCCGGCGTAGATCTGCATGCGGCCCGCCACGGCGTCCTTGGTGACGGCCAGCAGGTCGTTGTAGAAGCCCTGGTCGTAGGCGTAAAACTCGCCGGTGGTGCCGAAGGGGAACACGCCGTGGATGCCGTTATCCGCCAGATAATCGATCAGGCCGCGGTACGCCTTTTCGTTCAGGCGGCCCTGCTGATCCACGGGGGTCACAATGGGGACGACGATGCCTTTGGGGGTGAAGCTCATGTCTCTCTCTCCTTTTTTACGGCAGCCACGGCGTGGTGAGCGTGCCATTTTGATCAAATGTAAGGGCGGCTGGCGCGTCCAGCGCGGTGAGACCGGGATATTTGCCCGCCTGTACGTCTTGGTAGTAGGCCTGGGACAGCATCACCTGGCCCACGTGCAGGCTGTTTTGGATGCGGATGACGCGTGGGTTTTCCTTGTCGATGCGGTTGCAGGTGCGCACGCAGAACTGGATGGCTTCCTTGTCCGTGCTCAGCACGCAGGGCACCATGGCGCTTTTGATCACGGTGCTGGTCATGCAGTTGGTGTACATGGCGTCAGCGTCGATCTGATCGAAGATCCGCCGGGTGATGGCGCTGGCCAGGCCGACGCCCAGGGAGTTTCCGTGGCTCTCGGGGGTCAGGTCCAGGAAGCAGGTGCGCTGCACCTGCACGCCGCCGGTGGCGTAGGGGGTGGAAAAGGTGCCGGTGATGTTGGGGTCCACGCCGGTGCCGCTGAAGTTTTTGCCGATCTGGTCCACGATCAGCACGTCGCCCTGCCCCACCAGGATGGAGGGCATATTGGCAAAGGCGATCTTGAGCAGTTCGGGCTCCCGCTCCAGGATCTTTTCCGCGGGGATGGCCTCAAACATCAGCGTCTGGTCGTAGGCGTTTTCCAGACACGGGATGGCGAAGAGGATCTTGCCCGTGCCCAGGGTGACCTTGGCCATGGTGGGGATGTTCCGGGCAATGATGTCCATGCCGTCGGAATGCACCTGCTCGGCGCCCTTCTGCTTGCCCAGGCCCACGGTCATCATTTTGCAGGGGCCGCTTTCCACCGGACCGCGGAAGGCGTTGTGGGGCTTCAAGCGGCAGGACAGGATCACGCCGTCGGATTCATAGGCGTTTTTGTCCATGTAGACGGGCTTGCCCAATTCGCTTTTGCCCAGCAGCACGGTCTCCATGGAGGACAGGATGGGACAGCCCATTCTTTCCTCGGTGATGCCGTACCCCGCCAGCAGCTCCTTTTGCCCCTGGGCGGTGGCGCCGCCGTGGCTGCCCATGGCGGGCACGATGAAGGGTGAAGCGCCGTAGGATTTGACGCAGGCCACCACGGACCGGGTGATCTCGTCCACGTTGCGGATGCCGCGGCTGCCCGCCGTGATGGCGATGCGCATGCCGGGCTTGATGCGCTCGTTCATGCCGGAGCGCTTGATTTCTTCAAAGATGGTCTGCTCGATGTCTTCCCTTTCGATATGCGCATCCGGAAATTTCTGGGAGGCATGGAACATGCCCGGCAGCGGCACGTCTTTGAGCAGCCGGGAGACAGTTCCATCGCTGCGTATCCTCAATTTTACCCCTCCTTTGAACTGTTGCTTCTGTGAAAGCTGGAATCGATATCCAGCTGGGAACGGTACTTGGCCACCGTGCGCCGGGACAGGGTGATGCCGCGTTTTTCCAGCTCCTCGGCGATGGCACGGTCGGAGATCCTGCCGTTTTTCTGGCAGATCTCCTGGATGATCTCCTTGACCCGGGCAACGCTGGCGCCACCGGATATTTCCTTTTGGAAGAAATGGTTCAGCGGAAAGGTGCCCCGGGCGCAGTACAGGTATTTTCCCTGGATGGCGCGGTAGACGGTGGCCTCGTGCACGCCGATCTCCCGGGCAGCGTCGTCGATGCGCAGGGGCACCAGGCTGTACTGACCCAGAAAGAAGGTGCGCTGCTCCCTGAGGATGATGCGGGCCAGCTTTTCCATGGTGGTCTGACGCATTTCCACGGCCCGGAGCAGCTGCGCGGCCGATGCCTGCATCCGCCGGGCGTAGGCTGCCTCGTCGCCGTCCAGCCTTTCCGACAGACGTGTAAAGTTGCCGTCCGGACGGAAAGAAGGGTAGTAATCGTTGTGAAACTGGATGGTCAGCTGCCCGTTGGCGTCCGCCTCCACCGAGAACTCCGGCATGATGTACTGCACGGCCTCATCCCGCAGCGAGCAGGGCGCGGGGTTCAGGCTGCGGATGGTATCCACGCACTGGCGCACCCGGGCCAGCGAAGCGCCGGTGTCCCGGGTGATGCTGCGCAGATTGCCCTTGCCGATGTCCAGCAGGTGCATACGGATCAGATCGTAGCAGAGGGGGTCGGCGTCCTCCCGGGTGCGAAGCTGCAATTCCAGGCATTCCTCCACGGTGCGCGCGCCGATGCCCACGGGCTCCAGGGCCTGCACGGCGTCCAGCGCCTGCTGGGCCTGCTTCTGGGAGATTCCCGCTTCCGCGGCAAACTCGTCCAGTTCCTGTGTAAAGTAACCCCGGGGCGACAGCAGGTGAAGCATGTGCTCGGCGATGCGGACGGTGGTCTCATCCAGCCCGCTCAGGTGCAGCTGCTGCTCCAGATCCTCCATGGCGGTGTCGGTGGGAGCCGCCAGGTCGGAGGCGCTGTAATCTCCCCGGCCGCCGCGGAAGCGGGCCTTGACCAGCATGGCATAGTCCTGGGCGGACTTCTGCGGCGGCACGTATTCCAGGGCGGGGTTCTCCTGGACGGCCTGAAGCATGTACGCACTCAGGCCGTCCAGGTCCAGTGTCAGGAGATGAATGACCGTTTGCAGGCCTTGGGACAGCTTTTGCGATTGCTGAATTTCCAGCCTGTTTTCGATCATATCCTCACCTCCTTTGACGGGTCGTTTGTCTTATTTGGCGGCAGCCTTCGCGGCCTTGCGCTTTTGGCGCAGGGGCTTGGTGGCGGCCAGAACGATGACGAAGACGGCGATCCCCAGGAAGATCAGGGAGATGGGGGACCGCAGGAAGGGCAGGAAGCTGCCGCCCGTGCGCATCAGGCCGCGGCGGTAATTCTGCTCGGCAAGGGGGCCCAGGATGAAACCCAGGATGAAGGGCGTGG
>CACZLE010000061.1 GCA_902781945.1 uncultured Eubacteriales bacterium
ATGCGATACGCCGACCGTCACGCTGAGCGTGGACTTTATCAACTGTGCAGACACCGAGGAGTACCGGGAATACGGCTTCCTGCAGAACATCTACCTGGGCGATGTCGTCCGGGTGATCGCTCCCCGCATCGGGGTTTGGGTGTCCATGCGGATGACGCAGTACACCTATGACTGCCTGACGAAGAAATATACCCAGATGACGCTCGGCACCGTGGCGGATACGGTGGAAGGCAACGTGATCAGCGCCCGTCAGCTTCCCAGCGGCATCATCACCGGAAGCAAGCTGGCGATCAACTCCGTAGGCACCGGACAGCTGCAGAGCGGCTCGGTCGGCTCCGTGCAGATCCAAATGGCGGCGATTGAAACGGCTCACATCCAGGACGCCGCTATCAGCAAGGCCAAGATCGGTGAAGCCGCCGTGGGGACGGCGCAGATCGAGGATGCCGCCATCGTCCGGGCGAAGATCGCCCAGGGTGCCATCGGGTCAGCCCAGATCGACGATGCTTCTATCACCCGCGCTAAGATCGGTGAAGCGGCCATCGGCGCAGCCCAGATCGAGGACGGTGTGATCACCTCCGCGAAGATCGGCGCGGGAGAAATCCAGGAAGCCAATATCCACGATGGAGCTATCACGAACGCGAAAATCACCAATGGCGCGATCAGGAATGCTCACATTCAGGATGGTGCGATTGACACCGCTAAGATTGCGGATGCCGCAATTACCAACGTGAAGATTGATGGAGCGGCCATCGGCACGGCAAATATTCAGGATGGTGCCATTGTGCGGGCCAAAATCCTCGACGGCGAAATTGTCACCGCGAAGATCGCAGACCTGGCAGTAACCGGAGCAAAGATCGCAGACCTCGCTGTCACGACCGCCAAGATCGCGCAAGCAGCGATTACCAACGCTCAGATCGCAAACGCCGCCGTGGACACAGCACAGATTGCTCTCGGCGCGATTACCGCCGCCCTGATTGCCCAGGGTGCTGTGGGCACCGCGCAGATCGCGGATGCCAGCATCACAGACGCAAAGATCGTAGAGCTCACCGCCAATAAGATCAACGCGGGCACACTCTCTGTGGAGCGCCTGATCATCCGGGGAAACAATCAGTCCCTGATCTACGCCATCAACAACATGGGCCAGCTGGTTTCGGCGGAGGTCGATACCATTGATGGCTATGTGCTGACTCAAAGAACGATTACTGCGGACAAGATTGTGACGCACAGCATCACTGCCAACGAACTGGCCGCGCACACGATTACCGCCAATGAGATCCTCGCCGGGACAATCACGGGCAACGAGATCGCTGCTGCCACCATTGAGGGCAGCAACATCAAGGCCGGGACGCTGACCACCTCCCATGTGGCGGCAGACTTCGGGCAGACGCTCGACTTGTCCAGCAATACGGGCATCAATCAGACGGTTGAGCAGATCTATGACGCCATCGCCGCTGCCGGAGGCGCGGAGGTCATCGTCGGCACACAGGTTGCCGCTACCAATGCTTGGACGGGTGTGGCCAGCTTCGATGAACTGAAGGATGGACAGACCATCCTGTACTGGCTCCCGTTTGCGGGGACTTCCACAGCGGCAACGCTGAATCTGACGCTTAAGGATGGTACGGCAACCGGGCCGAAGAATGTCTACATCAACGGTACCACCCGCTGCACGACGCAGATCGCCGTCGGCAACGTGACCCAGATGACCTACCGTGTCAATACGCCCATCAACGGCTCCGGCAGCTATACGGGTTGGTGGATCAGCCGTGGGCAGGATACTACCACCAACTACTATGACCGGATCAACTACAAGGCTTCTGTTATGGCGGTCGGTGCAATTCCTGCCGGGCGGCTGGGCGTGTTCAACAGCGCGGGCAAGCTGATGCTCTTGTCCACCACGGCTTTTGACGTCACCAAGCCCATTTTGTATGTCGGCACGGCCTATGCCGAGGGCAAGCTGACCCAAACCAACAACTATATCTCCTGGGGCACCGCCTTTTCACTGGCAAATACCGTATCCGGCTTTTCCGGCACAGCGGGAGCGACAGTGTACATCAAGGGGACGCTGAGCGGCTCTATGCTGACGCCTGCCGCCGGGGTACTGACAACGACGGTTCCCACCGCCGAGGACGGGTACACTTACATCCTTCTCGGCCTGATGAGCACAGCCACCAACGCAGTGCTGGCACCGGAGCATCCCATGTTCCGGTATTACAACGGCGGCTTCAAAACCGTCTCCCAGATTGCCTATGAGGCTTTTGTGGAAGCAGATGAAGCAAAAGAAGCCGTTGATAACCTGGAGATCGGCGGCAGAAACTATGTGCTGAATTCCGATACGGAATCGTCCGGTACAGATGATCTCATCGGCAGGTACGCCCTGTCGGAGCCCATGACGGCGGATGAGGAATATACCGTCTCCCTGTCCCTCTCCATGGAGGATCTGAGCAGAATCACCGTTCGGACTTCTGGCGGGGATCAGGTACTGGCCACCATTCGGCTGGACGACGTCGCCCTGCAGACCGTGAAGGCGACATTCACTGCCGCTTATGCCAGCGGCGAAACGCCGGACGACGATCCCAACAACGCTGACATCCTCATTTACCGGGAGCCTACCGGGGACGCTGATCCGGGCACCAGCACCATTCACTGGATCAAGCTGGAGAAAGGAAACCGGGCGACGGACTGGACTGCTGCGCCGGAGGATTCCGAGGAAGCGTTGGAAACCAAGCTGGCGTCCGTCCGCGCCCAGATCAGCACGGAAGCCGACAGCATCCGGTCGGAGGTGCAGGCCACCTACGCGCTGGCCAGCGACATGACGCAGGTCAGGTCGCAGGTGGGCACGCTCTCCGAGCAGTCGGAAAGCAACTTCACCTGGGCCGTAACGCGCATCAATCAGATGCAGCAGGACATGGAAACCGCGCAGGAAGCCACTGAGGAGCAGCTGGCCATCTTCCGCACCTACATGTCCTTTGACGACAACGGTCTGGTCATTGGCAAAACGGGGAATCCATTCACCTTCCGTGTCGTGAATGACCGTCTGGCCTTCTACATGAACGACACAGAGGTGGCGTATCTGAGCAACAACAAGCTGTACGTCACGCAGGCCGAGATTCTGACCAAGCTCATCATCGGACACTTTGCCTTTGAGCCGCAGACCAACGGCAATCTCTCCCTGATCTACAACGGCTGACGCCGGGAAAGGAGCAATCATGGCGACAACAGTATCCTATGCCGCGACCATGTGCACGAGGAAAACAAATTCTTCCTCGAACGCCAAGAGCAGCGCGGCCTGCCAGGAATTCTACGATTCCAGCTACAACTATGTCGGTATCATCTGCTTCTCCGGCATGAACCTGGCCAACAAGGTGATCACCAGCATCTGGCTGGACATCGACGCGGCATCCGCAGGTTATGGCGCGGGCAGCACGAAAACCGTGTACATGCGGAAGGCCAATTACCAGAACAGCATCCAGTCCGGGATCACGGGCTCCGGATACACGGGAGATGCGCTGGGCACCTTCGACGGTTCCTTCTACGGGAACTATACCAGCTATTACATCACAGGATCGCTGTTCACGGCGATGGCGAACTATATCTCCGCCGGGAACAATACCTTCACCATCTACAATCCGTATCCGTCCGCTTCCAGCCATGGGTATTCCTACAACTACCTGCAATGGCAGAGCGTCGTCATCACGATCACCTACGAGGAACCCGTCAGCCAGCCTTCCGTTTCATCCTCTTCGGTGAACCTCGGCAGCGCGGTGACAATCTACACCAACCGCCAGAGCACGGCGACGACGCACACAATCTCTTACTGGTTCGGCAACACCAGCGGCGCGATTGCGACGAATGTCGGCGCGTCCGTCTCATGGACGCCGCCCTTATCGCTGGCCAGCCAGATCCCCAACGCCACCAGTGGCATCTGCACCATCACCTGCAACAGCTTTGTCAACGGGACGCTGACGGGCACCCGCACATGCACGCTGACGCTGAACGTCCCAAGTACCGTGGTGCCGACAATCTCCGCAGTAACCATCGAGGATACGAATGCAACAGTTGCGGACAGGATTCAGGCGTATGTGAAATCGCTGAGCACGCTGTCTGTAGACATTACGGCGGCGGGCATCTACGGAAGCACCATTTCTTCCTACCGTACCTCGCTGGACGGAGTGACCTACACCGCCGCGTCCTTCACGGCATCAAAGAGGCTGTCCGCCGCAGGTAGCATGACGATTACCGTCACGGTTACGGACAGCCGGGGCCGGACGGCGACGTACACAACGACCATCACGGTGCTGGATTACGCTGTACCATCCATCCGGCAATTCTCCGCAGAGCGGTGCAATTCGGACGGGTCGGCGGCACAGCTGGACGGCACCAAGGTGCGATACAGCTTTCAGGGAAGCGTCACCGCGCTGAATAACAAGAACGGCCTCTCCTGCGTGGTGTACTATAAACTGAAAAGCGCGTCGGCATGGACAACCGCCGAGCAGATGGCCATCACCAGCTACAGCCTGAGCGCATTGAACAAGCTGCTGACACAGACATACGACGCGCTGAACAGCTACGACCTGAAGGTGCGCCTGACGGATTATTTCTACTACGTGGAGCAGTCCGTCAGCATCGGCACCAAGGGCGTGATTCTGGACTTCCTCGCGGACGGCACCGGTGTCGGCATCGGCAAGGTGGCCGAGTCCTCCGGCTACATCGAATGCGGCTGGCCGCTGAAACTGAGCAATGCGCTGGCCGTAGCCTACGGCGGCACCGGAGCAACCTCGGCGGTAGGGGCAATCGCCAACCTGGGTGGGGTGAAGAAAACCGGGGACACGATGACGGGCAACCTGAATATCTCCGGCTACCTGTACCCGTCCATGCTCCTGCTGCCAACCTATAACGACACTACCAACCGGACTGTGTTTGAGGGCAGCTACGTTGGCGCTTCTTCCTTCGCGGCATGGGAGGACAGCACCGGAAACAACCGCCGCATGCTGGAAGTCAGGACGAAAGCCTACCAGAACAGCCTTGACTGGGCTGTGCTGCTCCGTGTCTGCGACGCGGGCACATGGTCGAACTACCGGGTTTTCCATTCTGGCATGCCCAGCGGAGTGCCTGTCGCCAACGGCGGCACAGGCGCGACAGACGCAGCTACTGCGAGATCGAATCTGGGCGCTAACAATGCGGGCAACCTGAACACGGGCACACTTCCGGCGGCGAGACTGCCGTTCAAGTACGCCTACGGCTCCGGCAATGTGGCTGGCAACAGCGCCCTGTCCATCGACTACTCATCCGCAGGCTTTACATCCGTTCCCAAGGTGGTGGCCAGTTACTCCACCACCGGAAGCAACTGGTCTGGCGACAACGGCGCTCTGAAGATTTACAGCAAGACGACGACTGGCGCGATCATCATCGTGGGCGGCAGCTTCAATACCAGCCGCGCCATCGACTGGATCGCCTTCGGGACATAAACATGAGACAGCATCACTCACGGGACAGGCCCGCTCTCATCTGGGAGCGGGTTTTTCTATATCAAAATGATTGGAGGAAAACGAACATGCGGAATTTTTCTATCGACCTGATCTGGACAAAGATCCAGATTGCCATCACGGCCATCGGCGGATGGCTGGGCTACTTCCTCGGAGGGATTGACGGCATGCTGATCGCGCTGCTTGTCCTGATGACGCTGGACTACATCACCGGGGTCATGTGCGCCATTGTAGACAAGCGTTTGAGCTCGGCTGTGGGCTTCAAAGGCATTATGAAAAAATGCGTTGTGCTCATGCTGGTGGGCGTTGCCAACATCATCGACGTCCATGTGGTAGGTACGGGCAGCGCACTGCGCGGTGCCGTGATCTGCTTCTACATGAGCAATGAGGGCCTGAGCCTGCTGGAGAACGCGGCCTACATCGGCCTGCCCATCCCGGACAAGCTGAGAGAGATCCTCGAACAGCTTCATGATCGCGATAAAAAGGAAGGCAAAGAGACCGACCAGGGCGACGGCGAATAAGCTGCCGCCCTTTTTTCATGATTGGAGGCATCATCATGTCTGAAAGAATCAATACGCCTTTCACCAACGAGCATTTTGCCGACTGGTGCCTGAAGATGGTAGGCCAGCCGTACTGGTATGGAACCTGCGTCTACAAGGCCACCAGCAGCCTGCTTTCCCGGAAGTCCAACCAGTATCCGTCCCATTACGGTTCCAGCCGTTCTTCCCGGTATAAGCAGGACATTGCCAGCAAGGCTGTCGTTTCCGACTGCATCGGCGGCTGCAAGGGATACGCGTGGACGGGTGGCGGTCAGGGTGTGCTGGAAGCCATCGGGACGGACAAGTCCATCTCCAGCAGCTATGGCTCCCACGGATGCCCGGACAAAGGCGCGAACAGCATGTTCAGCTGGGCCAAGTCCAAAGGCGCTGACTGGGGAACGATTGACACCCTGCCGGAAATCCCCGGACTGGCGCTGTACAAGGACGGCCATGCGGGTTACTACGTCGGAGACGGCTGGGCCGTGGAGTGGCAGGGCTTCAATGCCGGATGCGTGAAGACGCAGGTAAAGAAGCGGCCCTGGACACACTGGTACAAGCTGCCGTTCATCGACTACGGCGATACCAGCGGAGCGCAGCAGGCCGTGGAAGCGGTCACGGTGTACACGCTGGGCAGCAGGCTCCTGAAGGACGGCTGCTCCGGTTCCGATGTGAAGGCGCTTCAGGAACTGCTGAACCAGCTGGGCGCTTCCCTTGAGGTGGATGGTCAGTTCGGCAGCAAGACGGGAGCCGCCGTGAAGGCTTTCCAGAAGAAGGCCGGGCTCAAGCAGGACGGCAAGTACGGCGATCAGACTCATGCCGCCCTGATGGCCGCTGTTGCGGAGAACGATGCCGGGCAGCAGGCCATGACGGAAACCCGGCCTGAGCTGGAGCAGGAACAGCCTGTGGCCGGGCAGACCACCATCCGGGTGACGATCCGCTCTTCCGGCGGGAAGGTCAACATCCGAACGGGCAACGGCACCAGCTACAGCCGGATCACTGCTGTGGCCAACGGAATCGTGCTGGAATATGTGGCCACGGCGCTCAACGGCTGGCAGGCAGTGAAGATCGGAAGCCAGGTCGGCTGGGTGTCCGGCGAGTATTCCGAGATCACAACTGAATAAGTATCCTTGGGATTCTGCTTTCGGGTAGAATCCCATTTTTTTCATTTTTGACCCGCTCAAATCTGCTTTTCATCTCCAGTGGAAAGTGAAGGCAAGGGCCTTCAGACTGGAGGCAATCATGACCAACGAGCAGAGAATAAGGATCAGGGAACTCCGAGCTCAGGGATTTGGCTATACGTCTATTGCTAAGGCTGTTGGCCTGTCAAAAGATAGTGTAAAGGCTTTCTGCAGGAATCATGGACTGGCAGGCATAAAAGCCGAGTATCAAATAACAGCGGAGCCGGTTACAAACGATAATACCTGCCTGAATTGCGGCATGCCACTCACGCATGTTCCGGGTGCCAAAAGAAAAAAGTTCTGTAACCGGGCATGTCGTCAGGCTTGGTGGAATGCCCATCCAGAGGAAGTAAAGCGGAAAGCCGTTTATCATTTTGTCTGCCCAACGTGCGGGAAAGCCTTTACAGCATATGGGAATGCGGGCCGTAAGTTTTGCTCCCATGCCTGCTATATCGCATATCGCTACGCAGGGAGGGATGCCTGATGACGCAGGAGGAATTGCGTAACGATATGCGATATCAGGCAGCCCTTTCTGTGGCAAAAACCATGCTGGAAAAGGGCCTGATCAACAAAGAAGAATATGCCGAGATTGATACGACGCTTCTTCAAAAATACCGGCCTTATCTCGGCAGTTTGTTATCAGAAAACGCTTGCTTTATTCCTCGTTTAGAGTGATAGATACCCGTGCCGAAAGGAGGGACAACGCTTGAGAACAATTGAGATAATTATGCCTCAAGCACCCGCGCTTGTCAGGAGAAAGCGGGTCGCCGCCTATGCCAGGGTTTCTGTTGAGTCTGCGAGGATGCAGCATTCGCTTTCAGCGCAGGTCAGCTACTATAGCGCATTCATTCAGCAGCATGCAGAATGGGAATACGCCGGGGTCTACGCGGATTACGGTATATCCGGCACCGGAACAAAAGACAGGGATGAGTTTAACAGGCTTCTGGCTGACTGCGACGCTGGAAAAATCGACATCGTTCTGACGAAAAGCATCCAGCGCTTTGCCCGGAATACTGTTGACCTGTTGAATGTTGTCAGGCATTTGAGAGAACTTGGCATTGAAGTGCGTTTTGAAAAGGAGAACATCAATTCCATGAGCGGCGACGGGGAACTGATGCTTTCCATTCTGGCCTCTTTTGCTCAGGAAGAAAGCCGCAGCATTTCCGATAACTGCAAGTGGGGCATACGAAAACGATTCCAGTCTGGGGAAATCGGAGCAGCAAACAAACACATCCTCGGTTACAGGTACGATGATGAATTGCAGCATTATGTAATCATACCTGAAGAGGCTGTCATTGTTCGCCGGATGTTCCAACATTATCTGGACGGCAGATCCTTGAGGGATATTTGCGACGATCTCAATAGCCACGGTTATCGGACAATCAATGGCTGCCTGTTTCAGGAAGCGTCACTTTCCCTGCTGATCAAAAACGAGATTTATGCCGGAGACCTGCTAAGGCAAAAAAGCTATATGGAAGACCCGATCACCAAGAACAAGGCCAAAAACAAAGGCGAACTTCCCCAGTTCTACATGCAAGACTGTCATGAGGCTATTCTTGACCGAGAAACTTATGCCAGGGTGCGAGCTGAGATCGAGCGACGCACCTCGCTTCTGAACCCAATATACCCATTCACGAAAAAAATCGTTTGCAGCTGTTGCGGGAACCATTTTACCCGGAAGAAGAGTAAAGTTCGTGGGAAAGTCTTCTACCACTGGATTTGCCGGAGCAAAAAGGAAGTAGGTGTGACCTGCTCAAGCAGAAACTACACGGAAGCCATGCTGGCACGGATCAGCGCAGGAATTCTCGGAATGAAGGAATTTGATGCTGCCATTTTTGAAGCGCAGGTCAAAGAAATGATCGTACAGCCTGATGGCAGCATCGACTTCCATCTGGTGGGAAATGAAACCCGCACCTGGAAAGATGTTCATTTGGATGATTTCCGGCATACACCTACCTGTACGGATGCGTTTCAAGGGAAAATCCACTGCGCCAAATGCGGGAATACCTACCACCGTGTGAGGTCAGGAGGGCGCTGGGTTTACTGGTATTGCATGGGCAAAAAGCTAAAAGGCAAGACATGTGACAGCAGAAATTACTCAGACTACCAGTTGCGGTTGATCGCTGAACAGGTAATGGGCACCAGCGATTTTAGCGAGAAAACCTTTGTTGAACAGGTCGAAGAGATACTCGTGCTGGGCGATTGGCAGTTTGAATTCCATTTTACGGATGGGAGGATCGTTCCATGGGAAAAAGCGTAATAACCATACCGGCTTCAATCAGCCGGTTTACGGCAAACCCTCTGACGAGTACGGCTAAACGCAAAGTTGCTGCCTATGCTCGCGTCAGCACCGATCATGAAGAACAGCAGAGCAGCTATGATGCTCAGGTAGACTACTACACCTCCTACATTAAAAGCCGCAGCGACTGGGAGTTTGTTTCAGTGTACGCGGATGAAGGAATCACCGGCTGTAATACCAAAAAGCGAGATGGTTTCAATACTATGGTAGAAGATGCGCTGGCCGGGAAAATCGATCTGATTATCACAAAAAGCGTCAGCCGCTTTGCGCGGAATACGGTAGACAGCCTGACAACCATACGGAAACTGAAAGAGCATGGGACTGAGTGCTATTTTGAGAAGGAAAACATCTGGACGTTCGATGGGAAGGGCGAGTTGTTGCTGACCATCATGTCCAGCCTGGCACAGGAAGAAAGCCGGAGCATTTCGGAAAACTGCACATGGGGCCAGCGGAAACGTTTTGCTGATGGTAAGGTTACGGTTCCATTTAAACGTTTTCTGGGCTATGACCGAGGCCCGGATGGGAATCTGGTTGTTAACCCGGAGCAAGCGACGCTGGTAAAAAGAATCTATGGCATGTTCCTGACGGGCATGTCTCCGGCTTTGATTGCCAGAACACTGACTGAAGAAAAGATTCCTTCACCCGGCGGCAAGGAAAAATGGAACGCCAGCTGCATCCGGAGCATTCTGTCGAACGAAAAATACAAAGGAGATGCATTGCTGCAGAAGGTCTACACTACAGACTTCCTGAGCAAAAAGAAAAAGAAGAATGAAGGCGAGGTTCCTCAGTACTACGTCCGTGACAACCATGAAGCCATCATTCCGGAGACAACCTTCGAACAGGTACAGCTTTTACTGGCTGGCCGGACGACAGGCCAGAATCGAATGAGTTCAGTAAACATTTTCTCCAGCAGGCTCATGTGCGGATGCTGCGGAGGATGGTACGGATCAAAGGTGTGGCACAGCAATGATAAATACCGGAAGGTGATCTGGCAGTGCAACCATAAATTCAATGGTGAAAAATGTACCACGCCGACACTGACAGAGGACGAGATCAAAGCCATTTTTCTTCGCGCTGCCAATCAGGCAATCGATGCAAAGGAAGAAATCACGGCTATGTATCATAGAGTAGTGGAGCCTAAACTGGCGACGGATGAGTTTCAAAAGGAACTGGATGAACTGGCTACAGAGTTAAACGTCACTGCTGGAATGATTGAGAATTGCATCAGGGAAAACGCCCATGTGGCTATGGATCAGACCGAATACCAGAAACGATATGACGCGCTTGCTGCCCGTTACGATGCTGCCAAAGCTCGTCAGTCAGAGCTTTCACAGGAGATTAGCGTCAGACATGCCCGCCGCCAGCAGATCGAGCTTTTTCTGACTAACCTGAAAGCACGGGAGGCATTGACTGTTTTTCGAGATGAGGACTGGCTTTCCATGGTCGATCATATCACGATTAACTCCGTGACTGACATTGTGGTGACTTTCAAGGATGGAACCGAGATCAAAGCATGAGCATAACAATATGAGCTCCAGGTGCACGAATTCAACCTGGAGCTTTCTTATAACCAAAACTTACCCCCTCTTGGAGAAACATACCCTCCTCCGTCCTGAAACATACCCTCCCCGCAGAAAAACTTACCCTCCCTGAGATAAAACTTACCCCCTTCGACATGGGCTGTTATGAATAATTAAATCGTATCAAAGACAGCGTTTACATAGACGACGGCTATACCGGCACCAACTTCGACCGGCCTGCCGTCAAGGAAATGCTGGCGCTGGTGGAAGCCGGTCAGATCGGCACGATCATCGTCAAGGACATGAGCCGCTTCGGACGGGAGTATCTGCAAGTTGGCCGCTACACCGAGCTGGTTTTTCCCAGCTATGACGTCCGCTTTATCGCCGTGAACGATGGCGTGGATTCGGAGAAAGGAGACAACGACTTTACTCCGATCCGTAACCTGTTCAACGATTTCTACGCCAAGGATACCAGCCGGAAAGTGCGCGCTGTTTTCAAGGCCAAGGGCATGAGCGGGAAACATCTGGGTCGGGCCATGTACGGCTACCGTGATGATCCCGATACCAAGGGTATCTGGCTGATTGACGAGGAAACCGCGCCAATCGTCAAGCGGATGTTTGATCTGGCCATTGCTGGCAAGGGGACGAAGCAGATCGCGGAGATCCTGGAAGCGGAAAAGGTATTGATCCCCTCCGCCGTCAGCGATCTGCGCGCAGGCAGAAAGCCCCGGCGTCCTCCGTATAGCTGGAACAACAACACCGTGCGGCTCATGCTGAGGAGCCGGGAATATGCCGGTTATACGGTCAGCTTCAAGACCTACTCCAAGTCCTATAAGCTGAAAAAGCGGCTGCATACCGATCCTGCCAATCTCCTGCTGATCCCCAACACCCAGGAAGCCATCGTTTCCGAAGCTCAATGGGAACGGGTACAGGAGCTGCTGGACAAGAAGCGCCGCCCCGCCAAGAACCCGGAGAAACAAGGGCTGTTTGCCGGGCTGGTGTACTGTTCCGATTGTGGAAGCCGCCTGTACTACCATGCCAGCCCAAAGGGGACTACCAACAAAGAAAGCTATTATTGCGGGACATACAGCCTGGGCCGGAAAGAATGCACAGCCCATTACATCCGTGAAGCTGTCCTTCGGGAGATCTTGCAGAAGCAGATCCAATCCATGATGGTTTTCATGTTCGCCGACACGGTGGACTTTGAGGAAGAATGGATGGAGCATCAGACCAAGAAGCAGGAAAAAGAGCTTCGCCAGGTACAGAAACAGCTTGCTCAGGCCAAGAAGCGCAGCGACGAGATCGACGATCTTCTGATGCACACCTACGAGGATTACGCCAAGGGCATCCTTACCCTGGAACGCTATCAGAAGATGTCCGCAAAATACGAGCAGGAGCAGAAGGACCTGACTGCCGAGATCGACCGATTGAAAGAAATCATGCTTCATCAGCAAACGGAAAGCGACAACTTTGAACGCTTCAAAAAACTGGTTTATAAGTACATCGGGATGACTGAGCTGACGCCCACCGTCATCAACGAGTTTGTGCAGAAAATCATCGTTCACGAAGCGGACAATTCCAGCGGCAAGCGTGTTCAGCAAGTAGAAGTCATCTTCAACTTCGTCGGCCCGCTCGACCTGCCCGGAATCAATGAACCAGTCACCGTAACCAAAGGCTTCACCGAAAAAATAGCGTGACCAAGCGGCCACGCTGCAACGAGAAGCAGAAGGTTCTTTATGAACAATTACCCACCGGCAGCCTTTCCGGGGGCTTTGAGCGCCCGGAAAACCTTCCCTTGGGATGGTTTTCAGCGAAAAGCGGGCCGGTAGGCCCCGGACAGGCTCCCACCCCAGCAGGAGTTGAACGCCTCATACGCCGCCCGACCCCCCTTTTCATAGTCCGCCTCGGGAATGACGGCGGTGAGATACTGGCCGTCCGGGGGCAGGTGCAGGGACAGAGGGCGGATGCCCGCAGCGGTGAGGGCGGCGGAGAACCGGGCGGCGGCGTCCAGCCGGGACAGGTCCTCCCCCACCAGGGAGAGGGCAGCCAGGCCCTCCTGGCGGCGGGCCTGGTCGGCCTGGGCGACAAGGGCCTCCGGCAGCTCCGCCCTTCCCCGCAGGGTCAGGCACAGCGCGTCGGCGTCCAGGGCCAGGCGCTCCAGGGGCAGATCGGAATTCAGGGCGGCCCGGGCCATTTCCGGGCCTTTTTCAATGCCTTCCAGCCGCCACAGGGTCAGGCCACCGCGGCCCGTGACGCCCGTGACCCGGGGCACATCGCCGCCAAAGGCCGCGTGGACCCAGGTGCCTGGATGGGCGGGATCGTCGGCGGGGCGGATGTTCAGCGGGACGCCCGCCGCCCGCACCGGGGCCACGGCGGCCTCGCTGATCACCTGCGCCCCCAGCCGGGACAGGGCCCGCAATTCCCGGTAGGTCATGTCCGCCACGCACCGCGCCCCGGGCACGATGGCCGGATCGGCGGCAAAGACCCCCGCCACGTCCTTGAAATTCTCGTACACGTCGGCGTTCAGCGCCGCGGCGGCCAGGGCCCCGGTGATGTCGCTGCCGCCCCGGGCAAAGGTGTGGATCGCGCCGTTCTCCTCCGCCCCGTAAAACCCCGGCAGCACGCCCCCGCCCCGCAGACGATGCCGCAAAAGCTCCATCGTTTCCTGGAATTTGAGCCTTCCGGCGGTGTCGAAGCGAATCACCTCCGCCGCGTCCACAAAGGGCCAATCCAGATACCGCGCCAGCAGCCTGCCGCACAGCCATTCGCCCCGGCTGGCCGCCCAGGCGGCGTCGCGCCCGTCCTTGAGGCCCGCGTAGACCGCCCGCAGGTTGCTGTCCGGCGGCGGCAGGCCCAGGGAATGGGCGATCTCCCGATACCGCTCGGCGACGCGGTCAAACAGATGGCCGAAATTCCGTCCCGCCGCCGCCGCGGCCTGGCAGGCGTACAGCAGATCGGTGATCTTCTCGTCCCGCCCGTCCCGCTTGCCCGGGGCGCTGGGCACCAGCACCCGCCGCTCCGGTTCCCGCTTCAAAATTTGTTCCATTTTCCGGATGGCCGCCCCGTCCGCCAGGGGCGCGCCGCCGAACTTGCATACCCGCATCCTCTCGCCTCCCTTTACATTTTGCCCGGTTTTTCTTATAATAAACTTGGGGGCCGGGCACCCTATGGCGGGAGGTTTTTCCATGGAAGAAACCCTGCGCAGGATCCTGGCCCTGCTGGAGCAAATGAATGATCGGCGGGAGCGGCTGCTGAGCGCCTTTCTGTCCGGCGTGCTGCGGGGCATCGGCACCATGATCGGCTTCGCGGTGCTGGGCACGGCGCTCCTGTGGCTGCTGCAATCCATCGCCCGGGCCAATCTGCCGCTGATCAGCGATTTTCTGGCCCAGGTGGTCACCATGGTCAAATTGAGGATGCAATGAAACACACCCGTTTATTCGTCGCCGCCGGGCTGGTGCTGGCGCTGGACCGGCTGACCAAGGCCCTGTGGCGGGACGCCCGCGTGACGCTGATCCCGGGGGTATTGGCCCTGCGCGGCACCCGGAATACCGGCATGGCCTTTGGCTGGCTGTCCGGCAGCGGCTGGCTGCTGATCCCCCTGTCTTTGGCGGTGGTGGCAGGCGTTTGGGCCTATCTGCGCCGCCACAGCCTCAACCGCCTGTGCCAGTATGGCGCGGGGCTGCTGCTGGGCGGAGCCCTGGGCAACCTGCTGGATCGGATTTTTCTGGGCTATGTCATCGATTTCATCGATCCGGTGTTTCTGCACTGGTTCATTTTTAACCTGGCCGACGCGGGCATATGCCTGGGCGCGGCGCTGCTGATGATCCACCTGATTTTCGGAAAGGAAGAAAAAGACAAATGACGACCTGCATCGGCGACGGCTCCCGGCTGGACGTGCTTTTATCCCGGGACGGGAGCCTCAGCCGCTCCCGGGCGGCGGAGCTGATCCGCCAGGGGGCCGTGACCGTCAACGGCAAAACGGAAACCAAGCCCGCCTGCAAGGCCGACCCCGGCGCGGTGATCCAATTGGAAATGCCGGAGCTGCGGCCCGCCAGCGTGGAGGCCCAGGATATCCCGCTCACCGTGCTTTACCAGGACGCGCACCTGGCCGTGGTGGTCAAGCCCCAGGGCATGGTGGTGCATCCTGCCGCGGGCAACGCCGACGGCACCCTGGTCAACGCCCTGCTGTATCATCTGGACAGCCTCAGCGGCATCGGCGGGGAAATGCGCCCCGGCATCGTGCACCGGCTGGACAAGGATACCAGCGGCCTGCTGCTGGTGGCCAAGGACGATCAGACCCACGCGGCCCTGTCCGAAGCCCTGAGCCAGCGGCAGATGGAAAAGCATTATTACGCCGTGGTGGCGGGGGTCATGAAGGAGGACGAGGGCGTCATCGACGCGCCCATTGGCCGCAGCCATACGGACCGCAAAAAAATGGCCGTCGTTCCCGACGGCAGGCCCTCCCGCACGGAGTGGAAGGTGGCGCGGCGCTGGAATGACCGCACGCTGCTGGATATTCATTTGATCACAGGCCGCACCCACCAGATCCGCGTGCACATGAGCAGCATCCATCATCCTGTGCTGGGAGACCCCATCTATGGGCACAAAAATATGCCCCATGCTCCCCGCCTGATGCTGCATGCCTACTCCCTGGCCTTCACCCACCCAGCTACCGGCGAGCGAATGACCTTCACGGCCATGCCGGAGGCATGCTTCGGGGTGGAGGAAAACAGATAAACAGAAATTTGACGAGGAAACGAAACGACGGGGACCTTCTCTTTCAGCGCCTGAAAGAGAAGCAGAAAGGGCAGTCTTTATATCTGGTGGCTTAGTTAATGTTTGTTTTCTTTTGCGTCCGCGGGAAAAGGAACGGACTTGTCAGACGCGCCTGCTAAAGCGATGCTTCGCATCTTGCGC
>CACZLE010000062.1 GCA_902781945.1 uncultured Eubacteriales bacterium
GACAGTAGACATCGCCGAGCCAACAAATATATAGACTGCCCTTTCTGCTTCTCTTTCAGGCTCTGAAAGAGAAGGCCCCCGTCGTTCCCCTCCTCGTCAAATTTCTGTTTATCTATTTCCCGCCTACGCCCTTACTCCTGCCACAAAAACGGCATAAAGATCTCCAGCTGCCGTTCCCAGTCGGCCTCGCAATGGCGTCCGCCGATCTGGCAATAGAGCTTGGCCGCGCCGCTGTGGGCGATGATTTTGTTGGCGGTGGTGCGGCAGGACTTATAGAGCCAGCTCTTTTTGTCCTCCTCCCAGGGATTTTCGATCTTGCCGTAGCCCTCCTGGGTGCCCCAGGAAAAATAGGCCCGGGTATCGGGGCTGATGTCGGCGGCGTTCATCTCGTGCCACAGCATGCCGCTCACGGACCCCAGGGCGGGGGACAGGCAGGCGGCCTTGGAGATATAGCGGTTGTAGCGCACCAGGGCGAAGGCCGCCATGAGCCCGCCCATGCTGCTGCCGCCGATGCCCGTGCACTCCCGGAAGGGGATGGTGGGGAAGGCGCTGTCGATGTAGGGCTTGAGCTCGTAGATCAGCCCCTCCATGGTGGCCTCGCCCAGGGCTTTGTGGCCCCGCAGCCAGCCGTAATTGCTTTGATAGGGCAGATATTCGCTCAGGCGCTCATCCCCCATATGGCCGCACTCGATGCCCACGATGATCATGGGCTTGTCCCACCGGGCCATGTATTCCTCCAGGCCCCAGGATTTGCCGTAGGTGGCGTCCTGATCACGGAACAGATTGTGCCCGTCAAAAAAGTACATGACAGGATAGGGAGGCTCGCCCCAGTCCGGCACGCGGATGTGCAGCGGGCGGTTGGCGGCGATGGAATGAAAATAAAAATCCTGTTTCAGCAGCATATCAAAACCTCATAAACGCGCACTCCAGCCGCCCGTTGTACAGCCGGGTCTTTTTGAAGGCCTTCATGCCCGCCACGCGCTCAAAGCCGGGATGGCTGGTGATGACGTTCAGGCGGCAGCCGGGGTGCCGGGCCATGAGGGGTTTCATGGCTTTATAGAGGCTTTCGCATTGCTTGCGGTCCCCCAGGCGCTCGCCGTAGGGGGGATTGGTGAGGAAGGTGAGGTTTTCGCCGTCCAGCTGCAGGTCGCGCAGATCCTTCTGAAAGACCTTGATTTTGCCCTCCAATCCCGCCTGCCGGATATGCCGCTGGGCCAGTTTCAGGGCCTCGGGGTCGATATCGCTGCCGCTGATGGGCGGGATCAGGCCGGGATCGTACTGCCGCCGGGCGTCCTCGCGGATGTCCCGCAGGGCGTTCGCGTCCACCCGGGGCCATTTTTCCATATCGAAAGCCCGGGTGAGCCCCGGCGCGCGGTGGGCGGCGTAAAAGGCCGCCTCGATGAGCAGCGTGCCCGTGCCGCAGCAGGGATCGTGGAGAGGCGTATCCCCCCGCCAGCCGGACAGCCGCACCAGGGCCGCCGCGGCGGTTTCCCGCAGAGGGGCTTCGCCGTTCCAGGTGCGGTAGCCCCGGCGATTGAGGGCGTCGCCGCACAGATCCACCGTCAGCCGGGCCACGTCCCCGTGCAGGGCCACGTCCACCTGATAGCGGGGACCGGTCTCGGGCAGGGTGGCGGTGTGATAGGCGGAGCGCATGTGCTCCACCAGGGCTTTTTTGGTGATGGCCTGGCAGTCCCGCACGCTCATGAGCTGGCTGCGGGCGCAGCGCCCGGACACCGGCATGGCCGCGTCCCGGGGCAGCACATCGCTCCAGGGGGCGGCCTTCGCCAGCTGAAACAGCTCCTCAAAGCTGCGGCATTCGCCTTCCGCCGCCACCCACAGCACCCGGTCCGCCGTGGACAGCCACAGGCAGGCCCGGAAGGCCTCCGGCCAGGTGGCCGTGAAGCGCACGCCGCCCAGCTCCGCCTTGGCGTCCTCAAAGCCCAGGTGCAGCAGCTCCCGCTTGGTCACGCCCTCCAGCCCCGCCGCCGCGGTGGCGATGAAGGTGTAAGTGTTTGTATCGATCATGGTTTTACTCCTGTTATTTTTCCAACGCTCTTTGCAAAAACGCTTCGGCGTAGCTTCGCGCCGCAATGCATGCAATAATTCATGTCCACGGCTCATTCCTCCCGGGCGGCGATGAGCTTGTGGAATTCGTTCAGCAGCAGCTCCGCGTCGCAGCCCGCGTACTTGGCGGCGTCCGCCACGGTGAAGCGCTGGATCAGCCCCCGGATCAGGGGAGAATTGATCTTCTTGAACCGCGGGTCCCGGCGGATCAGCTCCTCCGGCAGCCAGGGATAGGCCGCCAGGATGTCCTTGAGGCGGGTATTTTCATCGACTGTCATGATTTCGCGCATACAAATCGCCTTTTCTTTCGTGATCCTTTCCGTTTAGCGCCAGCCCTTGGGCAGATAAGCCAGCTGCGCCGCCACCATGCGGTCAAAGAGGGCTTCGCCGTCGGCCCAGTCCACCCGGCTCATGAGGGGATCGTTCATGAAGGTGGTGAGGGCCAAAGTGCGGTCACAGGTGAGGGCGGCTTGCAGGGTGTTCTGCTGGTTCAGCACGTGGCGGGCGGTGAGGGCCTGGATGTTGCCGTCCATGGGCCCGGCGTACACCGGGGCGATCTCCCCCGCCCGGAACAGGGCGTTGGTTTCCACGATGGCTCCCAGGGGAAGGTTGGGGATCTGGCCGCGGTTGGGGATATTGACGTTGGTGGTCATATCGCCCAGGCCCAGCAGGGCCCCCAGCATCAGATGGCCTTCCTCGCCGCTGCCCTTGAAGTCCGGTTCCTCCTGGCCGCTGAGCAGCCGCGCCCGGCGGGCCAGACGGTTTTGCAGATCCTGCTTGCGCCAGGATACGGGGGTCAGAGTGAAGCCCCAGGAGCGGGCGGTTTCGGGATCGCGCAGATACCAGGGTGGCATGAACTCCGCCAGGTGGCGGTCCCCCGCGGCGGCGATCTTGCCGTATTTCAAAAACAGATCCATCTTCACCCGGTGGGAGCAGGCAAAGTAGTTGTTCATCCAGTTATCGTCCTGGCCCTTGAGGAAGCCCGTGGCCGCGTATTTTTCGCAGAAGGCGCGGTATACCGGGAACAGATCCTGCCCCTGATAGCTGGCCTTGGAAAACCAGGTGAAGTGGTTGATGCCCTGCACGGTGACGCGGATGTCCTGCCGGGGGATATCGGGGATGCCCTCCATGTCCTCCAGCATGGCGGAAAGCAGTTTTTGGGTGCCGAACACCTCGTGGCAGCAGCCGAAGGCCCGGATCTCCGGGAACACCCGGTACAGGGTGGCCACGCACAGGCTCATGGGGTTGGTGTAGTTGATCACCCAGGCGTGGGGGGCGTAAGCCCGGATGGCCAGGGCGATCTCCTCAAACATGGGAATGGTGCGCAGGGCCCGCATGAAGCCGCCGGGGCCCACGGTGTCGCCCACGCTCTGATATACGCCCACGGCCTCCGGCGCGTGCACGTCGCTCTCCATCTCGTCAAAGGTGGCGGGCAGGATGCTGATGATCACAAAATCCGCCCCGGTGAGGGCCGTTTGCAGGCTGTCCGCCACGGTGTATTTCCAATGGGAAACGGCCTTGGGGTGGTTGCTGATCATGTCCCCGATCTTCTTGTTCTTTTCCGCCGCGTCCCGGTCAATATCATAAAGCCGCACCTCGCCCGCCAGCACGGGGTCCAGGGCGATATCCGTCATCAGTCCCCAGGCCCATCCCCGGGAGCCGCCGCCGATGTAGGCGATGCGCACGTCCTTTGCCTGCTGCATATAGCTGTCCTCCTCGTGTATTTCGATCCATTATAGCACAGCCGTTTTTTACCGTAAAGAGAAAAACCGGCGGGAACTTGCCATCCCGCCCGCAACGTTGTATAATAAGATGAATCAATCTCTGAATTTACGGAACAGGAGGCGTATTTTATGAAGCTGATCATCGCCATCATTCAGGATGAGGACGCCAATCGCCTGGTTTCCGAGCTGATGAATGCGGGCTACGGCGTGACCAAGCTGGCCACCACCGGCGGCTTTCTGCGCTCCGGCAACACCACGCTGCTGGTGGGCGTGGAGGACGAGCGCATGGACGGCTGCCTGCACCTGATCGAAAAGGTGTGCAAGAGCCGCAAGCAGATCACCACCTCCACCCCCATGGCCGCGGGCGGCATCGCGGGCATGTACGCCCATATGCCCGTGGAGGTCACCGTGGGCGGGGCCACCGTGTTTGTGGTGGATGTGGAGCAGTTCCACAAATACTGATTAAATGATCACTTTAGACGACTTTTTGACCCAGGGTGAGGCGGTTTCCGCCCTGATCGCGGACGTGCGGGCGGGCCGCAGCGCCCATGCCATCGCCCTGACGGGCATGCCCGGGGTGGGCAAGCGCACGCTGGCCCGGCTGCTGGCCTGCGCCTTTTTGTGCGTGGGGGAGGGCAAAAAGCCCTGCATGCAGTGCAAGGGCTGCAAGCGGGTGCTGAGCGGGTCCCATCCGGACCTGCTGACGCCCTCGGCCTCGGAGAAGGAGCGGTCCGTCAAGGTGGATCACCTGCGGGAGATCATTCACGCCCTGTCCCTGCACGCCACCGAGGGCGGCAGCCGGGTGGTACTGCTGAACAATGCCGAGCGCATGACGCCCCAGGCCCAGAACGCCCTGCTCAAATCCCTGGAGGAGCCGGACGAGAGCACGCGGTTCATCCTCACCGCCTCCGGCGACGCGGGCCTGCTGCCCACCGTGCGCAGCCGCTGCCGGGTGGTGCGGGTGCCCCCGTGGCCCCGGGAGCGCATCGAACGGGAGCTGATCGCCCAGGGCGCGTCCAAGGAAAACGCCCGGGAGCTGTCCGTTCTGAGCGGCGGCAGCCTGGGCCTGGCCCTGAGCATGCAGGGGGACAGCGATTTTTTGAAGCTCAGGCAATTGTGCGAGGGCACCTTCTTTTCCCTGCGCAGCGCCCGGGACGTGCCCGAGGCTTCGGCAAAACTCAAAGACAAGCGCGACGACGCGGACGAGATCCTTTCCGTGGTGGAGCAGCGGGTGCGGGAATATCTGCTGTTTTCCATGCAGGCCGGGCCCGAGCCCGTGCCCGCCGCCGAGACCCGCAGCCATGAAAGCTGGCTGGCTGCCCGACCCCGGGCCCTGGAAAACGTGCTGGCCGCCGTCATCGACGCCCACCGCTACCGGGCCAGCAACGTGGCCTGGCAGGCCATCGAGGAGCAATTACTCTATATCATATCGGAGGAAATTTTGTTATGGCAACCATCGTAGGCGTGCGCTTTCACAACGCAGGCAAGCTGTATTATTTTGACCCCGGCCAGCTGTGGCCCACGGCGGGGGACGCGGTGATCGTGGAGACCGCCCGGGGCCTGGAATACGGCGAGGTGGTCACCGGCGTGCACGAGTGCCCGGACGAGGAGATCACCCCGCCGCTCAAGCCCGTGGTGCGCATCGCCACCGTGGAGGACGCCCAGCGCCAGCAGGAAAACCGCCGCAAGGAAAAGGAAGCCTATGCCATCTGCCAGAAGAAGATCATCGAGCACAAGCTGGAGATGAAGCTGGTCAGCGTGGAATACACCTTTGACAACAGCAAGATCCTGTTTTATTTCACCGCCAACGGGCGGGTGGATTTCCGCGCCCTGGTCAAAAACCTGGCCGCCGTGTTCAAGACCCGCATCGAGCTGAAACAGATCGGCGTCCGCGACGAGGCCAAGATGCTGGGCGGCCTGGGCCTGTGCGGCAGGCCGGTGTGTTGCGCCCAGTTCATGGGCGATTTCCAGCCCGTGTCCATCAAGATGGCCAAGGACCAGAATCTCAGCCTCAACCCCACCAAGATCAGCGGCGTGTGCGGGCGGCTGATGTGCTGCCTCAAATATGAGCAGGACCACTACGAGGCCACCCGCAAGCGCCTGCCCCGGGTGGGCCGGGACGTGATGACTCCCGACGGCTTGGGCACGGTGCAGGAGGTCAACATATTGAAGGAGACCGTCCGCGTGCGCGTAGCCAAGGGCGATGATTTCGAGGTGAAGGATTACCCCGCCGACCAGGTGAAGCGCCTGAACGGACGCCGCAGCGAGCCCGAGATCACCGACGAGGACGAGGAATTCATCGAGACCGCCGTGGAAGCCATCGAGGATGAGAACGTATCTTTGGACGACGAATGAGATAAAACCTTATAATGAAGGATTACTTGGAGGTTCCCATGAGCACCAGCAGAAAAGACGAGATCATCAAGCTGCAAAATGAGATTATCCAGTCCATGGCCCGGCGCAACCTGACCAGCGTGTACAACGATTTCTTCCCCGCCAGCCGGGTGGATATCCCCAGCCTGGAGAAGGAAAAGGAGCAGGACAAGCCCCTGCGGCCCAGCGATCAGATCCTGGCCGGCAACGACGGCACCGCCGCCAGCACCGGCAACGGCAAGACCACCAGCGACGCCAAGCCCCAGGAGGTGCCCAAGGAGAAGCTGGAGGACCTGCTGGCCGAGCTGAACGGCTACATCGGCCTGGATACCGTCAAGGAGGAGATCGACACCCTGGTGCACTGGATCCAGATGCAGCAGCTGCGCAAGGAGCATGATCTGCCCACCAGCGATCTGAGCCTGCACATGGTGTTCAGCGGCAACCCCGGCACGGGCAAGACCACCATCGCCCGGTTCCTGAGCAAGATCTTCCACAGCCTGGGCATCCTGAGCCGTGGCCAATTGGTGGAGGTGGACCGGGGCGACCTGGTGGCGGGCTACGTGGGCCAGACGGCCATCAAGACCAAGGACTGCATCAACAAGGCCATGGGCGGCGTGCTGTTCATCGACGAGGCCTACGCCCTGACCAACCGCGGCGAAAATGACTACGGCGCGGAGGCCGTGGACACCCTGCTCAAGGCCATGGAGGATCACCGGGACGACCTGATCGTCATCGTGGCGGGCTACATCAAGCCCATGGAAAAATTCCTCCATTCCAATCCCGGCCTGGAGAGCCGCTTCAACCGCTTTATCGACTTCCCGGATTATACCCTGGACGAGCTGATGGGCATCTTCGACATGCGCATGAACAAGGCCGGCTACACCATGGGCGACGAGGCCCGGGCCGCCCTGCGCCAGAAGATCGACATTGAGCGCGTGGACGTGAAGGGCTTTGGCAACGCCCGCGGCGTGCGCAACCTGTTTGAAACCATCATTGCCCGCCAGGCGGACCGCCTGGGCGAAACCGAGGGCGAGATCACCCGCGACATGCTGATGGAGCTCACCGTGGCCGACGTTACCGGCGTAAGGGAGGAGCAGAAGGCGGAGGACGGGGAAAAAGAGGAAAACGCGCCTGCCTGATGCGCGCAGCCCGGCCAGAAAGGAGCGTCTGCATGATATACACCATCAACCAGATCCGGCAGATCGCCGCGCCCATCGCGGCGGCCTATGGCATCAAAAGCATGCACCTTTTTGGCTCCTATGCCCGCGGCGAGGCCACCGAGCACAGCGACGTGGATCTGCTGATCGACCGGGGCAGCGTCCGCAGTGGCTTTGCGCTGGGCGGGCTGTATGCCGACCTGCGGGACAGCCTGCAAAAGGAGCTTGACCTGGTAACGACCCAGGGCGCGGACGCGGCGTTTCTCAATCAGATTCGCCCGGATGAGGTGCTGATTTATGAGCAATGATCTTTTGCGGCGGGATATTATCATCCTCCGTCACATGGTGCGATACTGCGATGAAATAGACGCAGCCATCCAAAGTTTTGGAGACAGCGAAACTTTGTTTTTGGGAAATCCCGTCTACCGCAATGCCGTCAGCATGCCTGTACAGCAAATCGGAGAGTTAGCCAAGCATCTGTCCGACGCGTTCACCGCAGCCCATCCGGAAATGCCCTGGCGGCAGATCAGGGGCATGCGAGATTGGTTTGCGCACCAGTATCTGAACATGGATGTGCGGGTGATCTGGACGGTGGTGAAGGAGGATTTGCCGCCTCTTCGATCTTTCTGCCAGCGGTTGTTGGAGAAGCAAGCCGAAATATGATCTATCATGAATACAGCCCGGAGCCATCGGCCCCGGGCTGTGTTTATTTGCGCGGGCTATCCTCAATACCACCCATAGGGGCCGCCCCAGCCCCAGGGGCCGTGATGCCAGCAGCCCATGGGCGGACGGCGATAGCCCCAGCCGCCCCAGTACCGGGGACGGCGGAAGAGAGCGCGAAGGATCAGGATGGTGAAGATGAGACGCAGCATATTGGTTGCCTCCTTTCGTTTTGTGTCCGGGATGTATATATAAAAAGACCTGCATCGCGGAGAAATCCGCAATGCAAGTCTTGCCTTCTCGCTGCCACCGGACGCTCGCGCGTCGGCTGACGGTGCGCAGCCGCGCTTCCGCGTTTGGCTACTCCCTTGCCACGATCACAGTATATCAAATTCCCCCGAGCGTTGAAAGGCCCCCAAGCGACAATTGGAACGGGGAAAGCGACAATTGATGCGGATTCAAAAACTGCAAACAGAAACTTGAGGGGGAGAACGCTCCCGTCGTATTTTTCCCCTTGCCAAGCCGCCTTGCTTATTGTACAATTTCGGTAAATCCAAGCAAAAGAGGTGTTTGTAATGTCTTTTCAGCAGCACAGAGCGCGGCTCTATGATACGCTGCCCGAGGGCAGCCTGGTGATTTGTTACGCCGGGGTGCCGGTGCACACCAACGAGGACGATTATTACAATTTTGAGGCCAACAGCCAGTTTTTCTATCTCACCGGCCTGGAGCGGGAGAACATGGCCTTCCTGGCCGCCAAGGTGGGCGGCGGGGTGCAGGAGATGCTGTTCATCGAGGAGGCCGATCCCCTGCACGAGCGCTGGACGGGCAAAATGCCCACCAAGGAGGACGCCAAGCAGGTCAGCGGCATCGAGGATATCCGCTATGTGGACAGCCTGGACGCCGCCATCGGACGCTACATGGGACGGTACAACATCGAGTACGCCTATTTTGACCTCTATCGCTGCGGCATGGGCGATCCCGACGACTATAACACCGTGAAGGCCCGGGAGTTCGCCCATCTGTACCCCGCCGTTACCCTGCGGGACCTGCATCGCGCCTGCGTGCCCCTGCGGGAATGCAAGGACGAGGACGAGATCCAGCGGGTGCGCAGCGCGGTGGACATCACCCGCCAGGGCCTGGAGCGCGTGATGCAGACCCTCAAGCCCGGCATGACGGAATATCAGGCCCAGGCTAATTTTGAATTCATCTGCAAGGCCCTGGGGGCCACCCGCTTCGCCTTCAACACCATTTCCGCCTCGGGCAAAAACGGCTGCATGATGCACTACAACACCAACCGGGAGGTCATCCGCCCCGGCTCCCTGCTGCTGATGGATCTGGGCGCGAAGTACGGCAACTATTGCAGCGACATCACCCGCACCTTCCCCGCCAGCGGCGAATACAGCCCCCGGCAGAAGGAGATCTACAACCTGGTATTGAAGGCCAACCGCGCCGTGGCCGAGGCCGCCCGCCCCGGCGTCACCCTGAAGGACTTGAACGACATTGCCAAAAATGTGCTGGGCGAAGGCCTGGTGGCCCTGGGCCTCATCGCCGACGTCAGCGAGGTGGGCAAGTATTACATGCACTCCGTCAGCCACTCCATCGGCATCGATTGCCACGACGCCGCCTTTGTGGGGGACGTGCTGCGGCCCGGCTGGATCATCAGCGACGAGCCCGGCCTCTACATCGACGAGGAGGAAATCGGCATCCGCATCGAGGACGATCTGCTGATCACCGAAACCGGCTGCGAGGTGCTGAGCCGGGACATCATCAAGGACCCCGACGAGATCGAGCGCTTCATGCGGGGAGAATGAAAATATCATACTGATATCTGCGTGTGACACCAACAAACAGAAATTTGACGGGGAAGGGGATACGCTTCTCTTTTGAGTCAAAAGAGAAGCAGAAAACCTGCGTTTGTCGCCGTAAAAGCAACTGACGCAACGAGAAACTATGTTGCAGCCCACCGCTTCCGGGCAGCCAGCTTCGCTGGCGCGCTGTGCGCAAAGCGCACAGCAAAAAGCGGTGTCAGGCCGGAAAAAATGAGTAAACTCATTTTTCCGGACTGCCGCCGGTTTTCTTATGCCCGGAAGCTCTCTTTGCGCCATTCAAGTTACAGGCGCAGATTGTTTGTTGTTGTTTTCAGGCTGGTTCGCCGGAATGGGTCCAGGGCCCAAGCGGGCCCTGGCGCAGGTTTTAGGGCCGCGGAGGCCCTAACGTCCCCTTTGCCAATTTCTGTTTTCCAAAAGAATCCCCCAAAATCTTCCTTTTCCCGGTGGAAAATGCCACGCAAAAGATGCTATAATGTTTTTATCACCATCACATCCGCGAACGGAGGGGGAACGCAATGAAAAAAATGATGCTCCTGATACTGGCCCTGGCGCTGCTGACGCTGCCTGCCTGGGCGCAGGGGGAAACCATTGAAAACTGGGCAGTGGATTCGCCCGCCATGCAGTCCATCGTGGCCTTTGTCAGCGAATCTGTGGATGAAAGCGCCCCGGGGTTTATTCCCGTGGAGGATCGCGTGGCCGTGTTCGACATGGACGGCACGCTGTACGGCGAGCGCTTTCCCACCTATTTTAACGACTGGCTGTACATCAACCGGGCGCTGCACGACGACAGCTATCAAGCGCCGGAGGAGCTGCGCGCCTTTGCCCAGGCCTGGGAGGACAAGGTGCTGCGGGGCGTGCCCATGGAGGATTTCGACGCCTTGGAGCGGGAGCTGGGTCCCCAGCTCTACGCGGGCCTGACCGCCGACGAATACGCCGACGTGGTGCGCCGCTTCAAGGCCATGGACGTGTACGGCTTTGAGGGCATGACCTATGGCGAGGCCTATTTTCAGCCCATGGTGTCCCTGGTCAAGTACCTGCGGGAGCACGATTACGCCGTGTACATCGTCAGCGCCACCTATCGGGACGCCGTGCGCGTGATGACCGAAGGGGTGCTGGACGAATATATCCCCTATGACCGGGTCATCGGCACGGACCTGAAATACGTGGCCTCCGGGGACGCCGCCCGGGACAGCATGTTCTATGAGCTGATATCCGGGGACGAACTGGTGATCGCGGGAGAATTGTTCCTCAAAAACCAGAAAACCAACAAGGCGGCCATGATCCAGCAGGAGATTGGCCGGGTGCCCGTGCTGGCCTTCGGCAATTCCACCGGCGATTTTTCCATGGCCACCTACACCCTGTCCAATGAAAAATACGCCGCGCGGGCCTACATGCTGCTGTGCGACGACACCGGGCGCGATTACGGCGACCCGGAGGCCGCGGCGGCCTTCCAGGCCAAGTGCGAGGCCAACGGCTTCTATACCGTCAGCGAAAGGGACGAATTTGCCGCCCTGTATCCCGCGGGGGCGCGCAAGATGGGCGCGGCGGAGGCCGCGGGCTATCAGCTGGACCGCATGGTGGTGCTGAGCCGCCACAACATCCGCTCGCCCTTGTCCGGCAGCGGGTCCCTGCTGGGGGACATCACCCCCCACAGCTGGTTCGCCTGGACCTCCAATCCCAGCGAGCTTTCCCGGCGGGGCGCGGTGCTGGAGACCTTGATGGGCCAGTATTTCCGCCTGCGGCTGGAGCAGGCCGGGCTGTTCCCTGAAAATTACCAGCCTGAGGCGGGGGCCGTGCGCTTCTATGCCAACGCCAAGCAGCGCACCCTGGCCACCGCCCGCTATTTCTCAGCGGGCCTGCTGCCTGTGGGCCAGGTAAATATCGAGAGCCACGCGCCCTATGACACCATGGACCCCACCTTTGAGCCGAAGCTGCACTTTGTCACCGAGGAGTACGCCCGGGACGTGATGGCCCAGGTGGCGGAAAAGGGCGGCGTGGCCGGGCTGAACGGCATTCTGGCGGGCTTGCAGGACGCCATCGCCCTGATGATGGATACGGCGGATATTGAAAAGAGCGAGGCCTATCAGTCCGGAAAATACGGCGATCTGCTGAACGGGGAAACGGTGCTCTCCCTGGTGGAAGGCAAGGAGCCCGGCATGACCGGCCCCATCAAGAGCGCAACCAGCGTGGCGGACGCCATGATCCTGCAATATTACGAGGAAGCGGACGCACGCCGGGCGGCCTTCGGCCATGATCTGACCGAGGCGGACTGGCAGAAGATCCACTCCATCGTGGATACCTATTCGGACATGCTGTTCTGCGCGCCCCTGGTGTCCGTCAACGTGGCCCATCCGCTGCTGCAGGAGATCCGCGCCGAGCTGACCGCCCCGGGCCGCCGGTTCAGCTTCCTCTGCGGCCATGATTCCAACGTGGCCAGCGTGCTGGCCGCCCTGAACGTGGAGGATTATCTGCTGTCCCAGACCGTGGAGCAGCATACGCCCATCGGCGTCAAGCTGGTGTTTGAGCGCTGGCTGAACGCGGAAAACGCGGCCTTCTACAAGGTCAGCCTGGTGTACCAGAGCACCAAGCAGCTGCGCGGCATGGAGCCCCTGTCCCTGGAGAACCCGCCGGTGGAGGCGCCCGTGCGCTTCCAGGGCGTGCCGACCACCCCGGAGGGCCTGATCGCGGAAGAGGACCTGCTGGCCCTGCTGGACGGAGCCATCGACGCCTATGACGCGCTGGTGGAGGAATACCAGGCCGAGGCCCAGGAACCCGCGGCGTGAGGATGACGCCGCAGGAGGGTGAAAAACAGAAATTTGACGAAGGAGACGTTGGAGGCCTCCGCGGCCTCCAAGCCTCTGCGCCAAAGGTCTTCGACCTCTGGACTCCACCGGGCGAACCAGATCATTTTCTCCGGCCTGACGCCGGTTTTCGCTGTGCGCTTTGCGCACAGCATGCCAGCGAAGCTGGCTGCCCGGAAGCGGTGGACTGCGGTTTTGTTTCTCGTTGCATTTGCAGCTTTTACGGCGACAAACGCAGGTTTTCTGCTTCTCTTTTGACTCAAAAGAGAAGCGTACCCCTTTCCCGTCCAATTTCTGTTTACGTCTCCAAAGCTAAAAGCAGAATTACAGCTTTTTTACGCCTTCCACCCACACGCCCTGCACCCGGCAATCACCGTCCATCAGCAGGATGTCGGCGTCGCGCCCGGGCAGCAGGGAGCCCTTGCGGGCGTCCAGGCCCAGGGACCGGGCGGGGCTGTAAGAGGCCCGGGCCACGGCTTCATAGAGGGGCGCGCCGGTGGCGTCGCGGAAGTTGCGCACGGCGTCGTTCAGCTTTAGCACGCTGCCCGCGATGGTGCCGTCAGCCAGGCGGCATTCGATGCCCTTCACGAAGATGGGCTGGCCGCCCAGCTCGTATTGGCCATCCCGCAGGCCGCCCGCCCGGGTGCAATCGGTGATCAGCACCAGGCGCTCGCCGCAGCACCGGCGCAGGATGGAAAACACGCCCTTGTGCACGTGGAAGGTGTCGGCGATCAGCTCGCACCAGGCCTCCGAGGCCAGGGCCGCGCCCACCGCGCCGGGATTGCGGTGATTCAGCCCCGTCATGGCGTTGAAGGTGTGGGTAAAGTGATCCGCGCCCGCATCCAGAGCGGCCTGGGCGGTTTCAAAATCCGTATCCGTATGGCCGATGGACACGCGCATTTTCCCCCGCAAAGCGCGGATGCAGTCCAGGGCCCCGGGCATTTCGGGGGCCAGGGTCACCAGGCGGATCACGTCCTGATGAGCCAGCAATTTGTCCGCGTCCGGCGGCAGGATGGCGCTTTCCGCCTGAGCGCCCTTGCGCTTGGGGTTGATGAAGGGCCCCTCGGCATGGCAGCCCAACGCCTGCGCGCCGTCGAATTCGGGCCGGGCGCTCTCCGCCATAAAGGCGCGGATGCAGCCGAAGGCCCGCTCCAGCTCCTCCCAGGGCACCGTCATGGTGGTGGGCAGGAAGCTGGTGACGCCGTTTTGCAGGATGCCTCGGGCCAGGGTCCGCAGACCCTCCATGTCGCCGTCGGAGGCGTCCGCCCCCAGATAGCCGTGGATGTGCACGTCCACCAAGCCGGGGGCCACATACGCGCCCCCCGCGTCGATGACCGCGCAGCCCTCGGGCACGGTGTCGCTGAGGCTCACGATCTTTTGATCAAACAGCAGCGCCTGACCGATCACTTCCCGGTCCGGCAGCAGGATCTTTCCGTTGATGATGACTTGCATAAGTTCCTCCTGTAAAGAGATTCCGCGATTCCTTTTATATTATTTTTTGCACATGCTGGGGCAGGCCGCGCAGCCGCCCTCGCCGGTCTCCCGCAGGGTGGAAGGCAGGGCGTCGCCCACCTGGCGCATGGCGTCGATGACCTCGTCGCAGGGGATGGGGCAATCGATGCCGGAGAGTGCCATATCCGCGGCGGACAGGGCCACGGACACCGCGCCCACATTGCGGAACACGCAGGGCACCTCCACCAGGCCGTGGACGGGATCGCACACCAGGCCCATCAGGTTCATGAGGGCGAAGGCGCAGGCGTCGGCCTGCTGGCGGGGGCTGCCGCCCTTCAAAAAGACCACGGCGGCGGCGGTCATGCCCGCGGCGCTGCCGCATTCCGCCTGGCAGCCGCCCTGGGCCCCGGCGATGCTGGCGCGGTTGGCGATGATCAGCCCGAAGGCCCCGGCCACGTAGAGGGCGTCCACCAATTGGCCGTCGGTGTAGCCGTACTCCTCCTGCATGGTCAAGAGGGCCGCGGGCAGTATGCCGCAGGCGCCCGCCGTGGGCGCGGCCACGATGCGGCCCATGGCGGCGTTGCATTCCGCCACCGCCAGCGCCCGGGCGCAGACGCGGCCCATCAGGCTGCCGCCGGCGGTGCGCCCCGTGAGGGCGGCGGCCATGTATTTGGCCGCGTTGCCGCCGGTGAGGCCGCTGACCGAGCGGGTTTTGGGGTCCAGGCCCTGGGTGACGGATTCCCGCATGACGGCCAAGGCCTGGCGCATGCGCGCGTCCATGTCCTCATTGGTGCGCACCGTGTCGTCGTGGCGCAATTGCCACTCCCGCATGGCCGCGGCGATGCCGCCCATGCTCTCGGCGCGGGACAGCAATTTGGTGACTGATCGTTCCATAATTACTCCAAACTGATAATAATTATACCCTCAGCAGCGTGACGCTTTCAAACCCCGGCACCCGCCGCAGGGCATCGATGTGGGTTTCTTCCGGCTCGCTGTCCAGCTCCAGCGCCATCACGGCCCGGCCTCCCGCTTCCTCCCGGAAGACCCGCATGGTGGCGATGTTGGTGCGGCTGGCGGCCAGCAGGCGGCTCACCTTGGCGATGGCCCCGGGGGCGTCCCGGTGCTGGATGATCAGGGTGGTCTTGCTGCCGCTGAAGCCCACCTCCATGCCGTTCAGGTATTGCACCATCACGCTGCCGCCGCCCACGGAGGCCGCCTGGACGGTGACGGTCTTGCCGCTGTCGCCCGTGGCCTCGATGATCACGGTGTTGGGGTGGGCGTCCCGCAGCTGAATGGGCGAAATGTCGTATTTCATGCCCTGTTCCGCGGCCAGATGGCGGCTGCGGCGCAGGTCGGCGTCGTCCACCTGCAGGCCCAAAAGCCCGCCGATCACCGCGCGGTCCGCGCCATGGCCCTCCCAGGTCTTGGCGAAGGAGCCATGAAAGCGGATGTGCGCCACGCGCACGGGCTCACCCAGCAGCATGCGGGTGATGCGCCCGATGCGGGCGGCCCCCGCCGTGTGGGAGGAGGAAGGCCCGATCATGATGGGGCCGATGATGTCAAATACGTGCATGGGAGGCTCCTTCTGATTTGTCCTCAACGACCTGCCAAGAGCCGCTCTTTGTGGAACCTTGGCGGAGCAGCCGCCCCTCCTGTTTCAGACGGGCGAGGATGCGCTCCACCTGGCGGGCGGAAAGATGGGTCATATCGGCCATCGCCCGGGCCGTAGCCCGGGGATATCGGCGCAGGATGTTGAGGATCGCGGTTTCTTTTCCGACATTTATTCCGACATTTATTCCGACATACCGGGATTGGTTTCCCTTGATTTCCAGCAGCGCGTCCCGGATCACCGTCAGCAGAAATTCCACAAAAATGGGGGATTCTCCTTGGCTGTTGGCGGTGTTCAGGACTTGGTAATACGCGTCCTGCCGCTCGTGGATTAGCTGGCCCTGGCGATATACGCCCACGTTGCCGCTGCGAAAGCGCCCCGCCTCCGGCACCAAATCCTGCATCATCAGTCGATGCGCGGCCAGCAGGTCCTCCAGGGAGCCGGGATCGAAATTCGCCATGTGCTCATAGGCGTCATAGGCGTTTTTCACTTCCCGGATATCCTTGGGCGGCCCCAGGATCCGGCGCCCGTTCAGCACATCGGTCACCTGATCCAGCGACAGCGTGTTCTGTTCGATGGCCAGGGAGGAATACACCGTGCGGATTCGGTTTTCCCGGCGCAGGCGCGGGTCAGGCGACAGCCCGGCGTCCACCGACACAATACCCACCAGCTCGCCGATCTCGATCACCCGGGCAGTGATGCTGTCGGTCATGCGGAAGGGAGGGGAATAAGCGGGCATGAAAGATACTCCTTACAGTATGTCCTTCGCGGTCAAAAGGGTGGGTTCGCAATCCCAGCCAAAGACGGTGAGGGGATAGGCCAATTCCGGTTCGCCGGTGGAAGGGGTATCCCGGCCCGCGGGGATGACGAGGCCGTGAGGGGCGTTTTGACGGACAGCAGATGCATAATCATACACGCTGGTCAGGGGATGATCGAAGCTGACGCCGAACACGCCCTCGCCCTGGCGATCCGCCGTGTTATGGATATCGCTGCCCGCGCTGGTGAAAATATGGGGCAGCATATGGGCAATATACCGGGCGGCAAGGGCGTCCCACTCGGGCTTGTTGCCGCTGTTGCACACCTCCACGCCGTCCACGCCCAGGCAGGGGGCGATGTTTTGCATATAGGGGGCCTGGCGGAAGGGGTGGCACTGGATCACGCAGCCGCCCACGGCATGCACATTGTCCACCCACTGCTTGCGGGTCCAGTCCCGCATGTCGGGATGGGCCATCATGTATTCCTTGGTCAGGCCGTACACCAGCCATTCGTCCCAATGGTCAAACCGCTCCTCCAGGCCGAAAAACACCTGCAAGCCCTGCTTTTCGCCTTCCTCCCGGGCGTCCTCATAGCCCCGGCAGTATTCTTCCACCCATTGGGTCCAGGGCAAATTGCGATCCGGCTTGCAGTTGCCGTGGAAAAAATGATCGGTGACAAAAATGCCCGCATACCCCAGGTCCTTGTACTTGGCAATGTAGTCCCGTCCCGGGACCTTGCCGCAGGCGCTGCCCTGGTTGGTGTGCAGGTGGGTTTCGTACTTGTATTCCATAGTCTACCTCGCGTTTTTCATTCCCTTTCAGTATACCCCTAAAACGGGCGGGGAGCAAGGGAAAATTTGGAGGGGAAGACAAACAGAAATTGGTAAGGGGGACGTTGGGCGCTCCGCGCGCCCAAACCCGCGACAAAGGGCCCGCTTGGGCCCTCTGGACACCCATCCTGGCGAACCGGCTTGGTAACAACAACAAACAATCTGCGCCTGAAACTTGAGTATCGCAAAGAGAGCTTCCGGGCATAAGAAAACCGGCGGCAGTCCGAAAAAATGAGTTTACTCATTTTTCTCGGCCTGACGCCGGTTTTCGCTGTGCGCTTTGCGCACAGCACGCCAGCAAAGCTGGCTGCCCGGAAGCGGTGGACTGCGGTTTTGTTTCTCGTTGCGTTCGCAGCTTTTACGGCGACAAACGCAGGTTTTCTGCTTCTCTTTTGACTCCCGGGCATTGAACATCAAAGGACGCTGCGCGATCTTCGCCCTGATCCAGCAGCGCGCCGTTCTGCAGGGCGAAGACATAGGGGTAGGCGGCGTGCCACAGCTCATGACAGAGGGGCGGGCACAGGTCCTCCACCAGAAAGGTGTCCCCGGCGCGAAAATAGCCGCAGCGGCAGTTGCTTTCGGTGATGGTGAGCTTGACCTGCATAGAACCTCCTAATTTTGTAATATATGGGCATAAAATATGACCATATTTTCTACTATTCGCAAAAGAAAACATATTTTCAAAATGGACAAGTATCTGAGCATGGGGCGCGGTTATTTTGGCTCTGACGGGACCTGAATAGCCCGGCCTTCCCGCAGGCTGTACAGCCACATTTCCGCCACCTCGCCGCCGGTGATCTCCCGCAGGGCCCGGGCATACCAGCGGATCTGATCGCCGTACAGGCTGGGCAGCTCCTCGGCGGGCACCCGGTCTGTCTTATAATCCACCAGCACCCAGCGGCCCGCCTTCCGGAAACACAGGTCCAGCACGCCCTGCACCAGCATCTCCCCTTCCAGCATGCAGAAGCCCCACTCCCGGCGGACCTCCTGAGCCTGGCGCACCCGCTGGCCCAGGTCGGAATCGAAGAACGCCTGTATGTCCCGTGGGCGGATCAGCCCCCGCTCCTCCGGGGTCAGCGTCCCCCGGGCCGCCAGATCGTCCAGCTGCGGCAGGATGGGCCGCTCCATGGACAGGGCGCACAGCGCCTTGTGGGTGGCCGTGCCTCGATCCGCGCCGGTGGCCTCCTTTTGCAGCATAAAGTTGGGGAATTCCTGGGGCAGCGTGTCCAGCTTCAGGGCGCGGCGCTTTGTCTCGATGGTTTCCTCCTCGTCCTCGCCGGGAAGCTCGCCCCGCACCAGGGCGGTGACGCTGGTTTTCAGCACCCGATGCCGGGGCTGGGGCGGCACGCGCAGATAGTCTTCCGGCACCTCGCCCGCCCCGTCCGGGATGGTGAAGGCATGCTCCGCGGGCAAATGCTGCTTGAATTCGGCCCCGTTATGCCAGCGCAGGGCCCATTGGCTGCCGTTTTCCGCGGTGAAATTGCGATCCTCGCTGTCCTCCAGGCCCTTGTGCAAGGCCTGCCCGATCCAATCCAGCATGCAATCCACCTGTCCGGCGGCGTAATCGCCCTCGGGCAGGGACCAGCTCATGCGGGCGGCGGAGAGGCTGCGGGGCGAGGCCAGCAGGATCAGCCGCTCCCGGGCGCGGGTCATGCCCACGTACAGCAGCCGCGCTTCCTCGGCGCGGATCTCCCGGCGGCGCTTATATTCCAAAGCCCTGCCGCACACCGTATGTCCGGTGACGCGGTTCTCGACGTCGCAGCGCTTGAGGGCCAAACCCTGCTCGGCGTCGCAGCGCAGCATTTCGCTGTCGCTGGGCATGCGAAAGCGTCGGGCCATCTCCATCAGGATCACCACGGGGAACTCCAGCCCCTTGGACTTATGCAGGGTCATGATGCGCACCACGTCGTCGTTTTCGCTCATTTCCTTGGCGGTGGATGCGTCGCCGGTGCGGCGGGCCACGTCGCTGGTGACCAGGAAGGCGTGCAGATTAAAGCGCCCGCCTTCGGCCCCGGCGCGGTCACAGAGCAGCCGCAGGTTGGCCTGGCGCAGGCCGCCGTCCCGCTGGGCGCCTGCCCGGGCATAGAGGCCCGTTTCCCGCAGCAGCCGCCAGATCAGGGCGTCGGTATCCAGGTGTTGAGCCAAAAACCGCCAGAATTCCAGCTTTTCGCACACCTTGCGCACGTCGTCGTCGCTCTCTCGCAGGGCGAAAAACACCTGATGGAAGGGCTTTTGACGGCTCTCATCCGTCAGACGGATGCGGGCCAGCCCCTCACTGGTGAAGCCGAAGCAGGGACAGCGCAGGGCGGACAGCAGGGGCACATCCTGATAGGGATTATTCAGCACCCGCAGCACGTTCATCATATCCCGCACCTCGGGTAAATCGAAATACTGAGCGTCGGCGTCGCTGTACGCTGGCACGCCTTCCTCCGCCAATATCTTGGCGATCTGGGGCGCGCGCCCGGAGGCCGAGCGCAGCAGGATCACGCAATCCCGATACCGCAGGGTGCGCATGCCCTCTTTATCCCGCACGGGGGTGCCCACCAGCGCCTTGATGCGCTGGGCCGCCAATTGCGCCTCGTACATCCAGCCCTTGCGGCTCTCTCCCTCGGCGGTTTCCTCGGTTTCCACATCCTCCGAAATGATGTGCAGCTCCACCGGCGGATCGTCCTGGGTGGGCACCCCTGCCCGCAGATGAGCCGCGGCGTCATATTCAATCTCGGTGGCGCCCCGGCGCATGGCCCGCTCGAACACGCTGTTCACCGCCGCCAGGATGTTGCCCCGGCTGCGGAAATTGCTGCTGAGCAGGATGCGGCGGGCGCTGGCCCCGGATTCCTCGTCAAAGGCCTCATATTTCGCCAGAAACAGGGTGGGATCGGCCAACCGGAAGCGATAGATGCTCTGTTTCACGTCCCCCACCATGAACAGGCGGTTGTTTTCATTATGGACACGCTTGACAATGGCCTCCTGGATGGCGGACACATCCTGATATTCGTCCACAAAAATGGCGTCGAAGCCCGCCGCCACACTCTGGCACACCCGGGGATCCTCCAAAGCCTTGAGGGCCATATGCTCCAGGTCGCCGTAATCCAGCAGGTTCCGTTCTTCCTTGTATTTAGCGTATTTTTCATCGATGGCCCAGACCAGCCGCGCCAGTGCATGGAGGGCGGGCAGGGTGTAGGCCACCTCCTGCCGGGCTTCCTCCGGATCGGCGGGCAGCATGGACAGGGCTTCCTTGACCAGATCCTTGACGGCCTCGCGGGTTTCCACACAGCGATCCACCAGGGCAGCGTCGTATTCCGCGCCCTTGGGCGCCCGGGCCCGAGGCGGAAATTTGATCTCCCCCATTACGGGCCGACCCGCGCGGATGTCCGCGGACAGGGTTTCCACAAGCAGTTGATCATTTTCCAGGGTTGGGGCCAGATAATCCGGCCCGCCGGGCTGCTCCGTCAGCTCCAGGCATTGCTTGCAGAGCTGGGCCGCGCCTTCCAGCTGCATCATGGCTTCTTTGCGCAGAAGCAGCAGATAGGGCTGCAAGCCGGCACCGGCGGGGTCCCGGAGCTTTTCATTCAGCCAAGTCCGGGGCGCGGCCTGGGCGTGAAGAAAGCCATAGAGCTGCCGGGCCATCTCCACGATTTGGGCGTCCCCGTACTGCTCCACCAGGGCTTGATCCTCGGCATTTTCGCTCTGGCACAGCTCCTCCATGCTTTCATCCACTGCACGGCTGAGCAGCGGGTCCAGCACCGTGTTTTCACCGATCTTGGCCAAGGGGTCCACGTCCGCCGCTTGAAAGTGCATGCGCAGGATGTTGTGGCAAAAGACGTGCAGCGTGCAGATCTGGGCATGGCGTACCGCCCGCATCTGTGCTCGCAGGTGACGGTCCGCGGCGGCTTCCTTTTCCAAGGCCACCGTGAGGCGTTCCCGCAGCTCCGCGGCGGCGGCGCGGGTGAAGGTGATGATCAGCAGACGATCCACGCGCCCGCCCTCGCGCAGCAGCCCCAGCACGTGCTCGATGAGCACAGCGGTTTTGCCGCTGCCTGCGGCGGCGCTGACCAGGGTTTCGCTGTTGCGGGCGTCGATGGCCTGCTGTTGGGCCGGTGTCCAGGTGGGCATGGGTACCTCCAAAGGATAAAATGTTTCACGTGAAACATTGAATCAGTAAATCTTCATAATGTTTCACGTGAAACAATTGATCAGCGGCTTAACTGCTTTTCGCAAAAGGCAAACACTTTGGGCAAATCGTTTTTTGCGGTTTCCCAAAGCACCTTGTCGTCGATTTCCGTATAACTGTGGGCGAGCCAGTTTCGCATCCCGCGAATCATCCCCCAAGGCATCTGGTCCTTGGTGGCTTCACGGAATTCTTCGGACAGACCGTTGGCAAGCTCACCAACCTGCATAACACACATGGCCACTGCGTTGTAATAGGCACGATCCTGAATAAACACATTATAATCCGCACCAAATCGATCAATGAAGTCCGATACATCCCGGCAATGGCGCAGCATATGCTCTAATCTCTGCCGATCCCGTTGATTCATACCAATCTGATCCTTTCACGCTGCACAGAGTGGACAAAGTGAGCCGAATGCTGCTGGGTTTGCGGCTGCTCCAGGGTTTGCGTGGTAATCAGATCGATCTCTTTCCCAATGCTGTGCCGCAGATCCTCATATAACGCACCCATATCAAACATTCCCCGGATGGTAGAGCCTTCCCGGTCCACCAACAAATCCACGTCGCTGTTTTCGGTGGCCTCCCTCCGGGCATAGGAGCCAAACAGATAAACGGCAGCCAAATGATACTTGTCGGCAATTGGCGCAACGCGCTCTTTTATTTCATCTACGGTGTAAATCATGTCTGCCTCCTTTCCTGGATTTATTATATCATTATATTTGTGTTTTGTCAGCAAAAAGAAAAGGCTGCCCTGCGGCAGCCTGATAAAATAATTATCGCTTCTCCACGATCTCGTGCCCCTTATGGATGCAGTTTTCAGGCACAGTGCCGCGGACGGAGGTGAGCGGATACACCTGAGCGTGGCGGCCAATGATGGTGCCGGGGTTCAGCACGCTGTTGCAGCCGATCTCGGCCCAGTCGCCCAGCATGGCGCCCATCTTTTTCAGGCCGGTTTCCAGCTTGTCGCTGCCGTCGCGCAGCGTGACCAGGGTGCGGTCGCCCTTGACGTTGCTGGTCACGGCCCCCGCGCCCATGTGGCTGTGGTAGCCCAGGATGCTGTCGCCCACGTAATTGTAATGGGGCACCTGCACGCTGTCAAAGATGATCACGTTTTTCAGCTCGGTGCTGTTGCCGATAACGCAGCCGCTGCCCACCAGGGCGCTGCCGCGGATGAAGGCGCATTGCCGCACCTCGGTGCCGTGGTCGATGATCACGTGGTCGCCGATGAAGGCGGTGGGGGCGATCTGGGCGTCCCGGGCGATCCACACGAACTCCTGGGGATGCTCAAATTCGTCCGCGGGCAGGCTCGCGCCGATCTCCTCGATCAGCGCCTTGATGCCCTTCAGCGCCTCGTGGGGATAGGTGAAGGAGGCCAGATAATCCGCCGCCCGGGTATGGCTCAGGTCGAACAGATCTGTAACTTTATACATATCTTATACTCCCTTCAGGGCGTGGCCGGTCTGGTGCAGCATGTCCACGATGCCCTTCACCGCGGCCTGGGCGGCCTCGTGGGTGGAGGCTTCGCTCATGACGCGCACCACGGGCTCGGTGCCGCTCTTGCGCAGCAGCACGCGGCCATCCGCGCCCAGCTTTTCCTCGGCGGCCTGCTTGGCGGCCTGCACGTCAGGATCGTCGATGGCGGCCTGCTTGTCGTCCACGCGCACGTTCACCAGCACCTGGGGATAGGTGATCATGTCGGCGTGCAGCTCGCTCAGGGGCCGCTTCTGGCTCAGCATGGCCTGCATCAGCTTGATGGCGGTCAGCAATCCGTCGCCGGTGGTGGCATACTTGCTGAAAATGATGTGGCCGCTTTCCTCGCCGCCGATCAGGTCGCCCCGCTCGCGCATGCGCTCGTACACGTAGCGATCCCCCACGGCGGTCTGCTCGTAGCCGATGCCCAGGGCGTCCAGGGCGCGGTACAGGCCCATGTTGCTCATGACGGTGGTGACCACGTGGGTATCGCCCAGCTTGCCCCGCATATTCATATACTTCGCATAAACATACATGATGCGGTCCCCGTTCACCACCTGGCCCTTTTCGTCCACGGCGATGCAGCGGTCCGCGTCGCCGTCAAAGGCGAAGCCCACGTCCAGCTTATTGTCAGTCACCAGCTTTTGCAGGTTTTCGATGTGGGTGCTGCCGCAGCCCTTGTTGATGTTCTCGCCGTCGGGGCGGTTGCCCACCACGTAGACGTCCGCGCCCAGGGCCTTGAACACGGCCTCGCCCAGCTGCCAGGTGCTGCCGTTGGAGCAGTCCAGGCCCACGCGCACGCCCTTGTAGCTGTGGGTGGCCAGGGAAATCAGATAGCCCACATAGCGGTTGCGGCCCGCGGCGTAATCGATGACGCGGCCAATGTGATCCCGCTGGGCGTAGGGCGCGGTGTCCTCCGCGTCCAGGAAGGCTTCCGCCCGCTCGATGACCAGGTCGTCCATCTTTTCGCCGTCGCTGTTGATCAGCTTGATGCCGTTGTCCCAATAGGGGTTGTGGCTGGCGCTGATCATGGCGCCGCAGTCAAAATCCTCCGTGCGGGCCACGTAGCTGACGCTGGGGGTGGTGGTCACGTGCAGCAGGTAGGCGTCCGCCCCCGCGCTGGTCAGTCCGGCGCACAGGGCGTCCTCCAGCATGTAGCCGCTGGCGCGGGTGTCCTTGCCGATGACCACCTTGGCCCGCCGGGCGGCGCTGCTGTAATAGCTGCCCAGGAAACGGCCCAGTTTGAAGGCGTGCATGGCGGTCAGGTCTTTGTTGGCCTCGCCGCGGAAGCCGTCGGTACCAAAATACTTGCCCATTCAAAAAACTCCTTTTCTTGGTAGGATATGAGGAAAGGGATGGGAATATGTGTGGAACAGGGAGGTTACGCGCTTTCTTTCTAAGAAAGAAAGCTGCAAAGAAAGTGCGTTTGGTCGCAAAGAGCCGTTTCCGGGCAGGCCAGCTTCGCTGGCCGGGCGGTGCGCTTGCGCACCGCTGAAAACCTGGCAGACAGACCCGAAAATGAATAAATTCATTTTCGGGCTGGCTTCCAGGTTTTCTGTTTGCCCGAAAACTCACGTGGCGACGTAAAAGTTACACGCGAAAGCAAGCCTGTTTTACGCTTCGCGCTGCATCGCGGGCCGAGGTCCAGGAGATGAAATCTCCTGGCGCAGAGCTCGAGACCGCGGAGGTCTCGAACGTCCCCTCCCCCTTACCGGATCTCGCTCTTGCCGCCCATGTAAGGCCGCAGAGGTTCGGGGATGCGGATGCTGCCGTCGGCCTGCAGGTTGTTTTCCAGGAAGGCGATGAGCATGCGGGGCGGGGCCACCACGGTGTTGTTGAGGGTGTGGGGCAGGTACTTTTTGCCATTTTCGCCCTTCACGCGGATGCCCAGGCGGCGGCTCTGGGCGTCGCCCAGATTGGAGCAGCTGCCCACTTCAAAGTACTTCTGCTGGCGGGGGCTCCAGGCCTCCACGTCGCAGCTCTTGACCTTCAGGTCCGCCAGGTCGCCGCTGCAGCACTCCAGGGTGCGCACGGGGATATCCATGCTGCGGAAGAAGTCCACGGTGTTCTGCCACAGCTTGTTGTACCAGGTCATGCTGTCCTCGGGCTTGCAGACCACGATCATCTCCTGTTTTTCAAACTGGTGGATGCGGTACACGCCGCGCTCCTCGATGCCGTGGGCGCCCACTTCCTTGCGGAAGCAGGGAGAATAGCTGGTCAGGGTCTGGGGCAGCTCGCTCTCGTCCAGGATCTGGTCGATGAACTTGCCGATCATGCTGTGCTCGCTGGTGCCGATCAGATAGAGGTCCTCACCCTCGATCTTGTACATCATGTTCTCCATCTCGGAGAAGCTCATCACGCCGTTCACCACGCTTGAGCGGATCATGAAGGGCGGGATATAATAGGTAAAGCCCCGATCGATCATGAAATCCCGGGCATAGCTCAAAATGGCGCTGTGCAGCCGGGCGATGTCGCCCTTCAGATAGTAGAAGCCGTTGCCGCTGGTGCGGCGGGCGGAATCCAGATCGATGCCGTTCAGCCGCTCCATGATGTCCACGTGATAGGGGATTTCCCATGCGGGCACCACGGGCTCGCCGAAGCGCTCGTTTTCCACATTTTCGCTGTCGTCGCGGCCCACGGGCACGCTGGCGTCGATGATGTTGGGGATCACCATCATGCGCTTTTTGATTTCCTCGGCGTATTCGGCCTCCTTGACCTCCAACTGGGCCAGTTCGTCCTGCATATCCTTCACCTGCTGCTTGGCGGCCTCGGCCTCTTCCTTCTGGCCCTTGCCCATCAGCTGGCCGATTTGCTTGCTGATGCTGTTGCGCTGGCTGCGCAGGTAGTCTGCGCGCTGGATCGCCTCGCGGTTCTTCTTGTCCAGGTCAAGAACCTCGTCCACCAGGGGCAGTTTGGCGTCCTGGAACTTCTTTTTGATGTTCTCCTTCACCAGGTCGGGGTTGGTACGGATCAGATTGATGTCGATCATGGTTACATTTCTCCCTTTTTTGATGCTGAAACGAAAAAAACCTCCGCGCCCATCTCTGGGACGGAAGGATTCCGCGTTGCCACCCAGCTTGCATGGCGATGCGCCATGCCGCTCGTCTGCGCTGTATGGGGCGCAGCCCCCGCGGCTCCTCGCCGCGCGCTCCCGGGCGGAAACCCGCCTGCCCCCCGCCGTTTCGCACCGGCCAACGGCTCTCTTCGCAGGGGCGGACGCTTTTTCCCGTTCAACGCGTTCGGCAGGTATTATACCAAAGAACGCAGGAAAATGCAAGGGTTTTAGCGCGCCCTTGCTTGACGGGAAATAAATGGCTGGATATAATAAATATTATTAAAAGTGTTTGCCTACGGGGGGAATGCACCATGTTTAAAAAAAGCCTTGCTGGCGCTGCTGACCCTGGCGCTGCTGACCGCGGCCATCGATGCCGATACCGCCACCGTGGGCGTGCCCCTCACCTTCCATTACAGCGTCACCGGCGGCAGCGGCAGCTATCAATCCGTGGACGTCTACATGGAGCAGCGGAACAGCGCCTATGACCGGGCCGGGGACGGCTGGTATGAGTTTGAGATGCAGGCCTATCAGGGCTGCGGGGCCAGCGGCACCCTTACTTATCTGCCCACCCAGGCGGGGGATAAAATTAACCCCACGATTATTGTGCATGATCAGGAGGGCTGGTACGCCTTTTATAACGGCAACGACGACATACAGGTGCAGCCCGGCGCCATCCGCACCCTGGATCTGCCGGACGACCTGAAAACCATCGAGGCCTCGGCCTTCGAGGGCGTGGACGCCCAGATGGTCATCCTGCCCGACGGCTGCGAATCCATCGGCCCCCGGGCCTTTGCCGACAGCAGCGTGCGGGTGGTGGTCATTCCCGGCTCCGTCACCACCATCGACGATACCGCCTTTGACGGCCTGCCCGGCAGCCTCTATCTGCTGGATATCACCGAGAACAACGACGAAGTAAGGCGCATGGCCCAAAAGCTGGGATGCAGCTATATGACCCATGTGTCCTTTGGCTGGTAAGAAGGAGGAAACGCCATGAAGTACACCAAACTGGGCAAATCCGACCTGATCGTATCCCGCATCTGTATGGGCTGCATGGGCTTTGGCGAGGCCGCCCAGGGCCAGCACGGCTGGACGCTGGACGAGGAGCATTCCCGGGAGATCATCCAGCACGGCCTGGAGCTGGGCGTCAATTTCTATGATACCGCCATCGGCTATCAGAACGGCACCAGCGAGCAGTTTGTGGGCCGGGCCCTGCGGGACTTTGCCAAGCGGGAGGACGTGGTGGTGGCCACCAAATTCCTGCCCCGCACGCCCCAGGAGATCCAGGCGGGCGTCACCGGCCAGCAGCATATCGAAAACAACATCAACCAGAGCCTCAAAAACCTGGGCATGGACTATGTGGACCTGTACATTTATCACATGTGGGATTGGAACACGCCCATGGAGGACATCCTGGACGGGCTGAACCGGGTCGTCCGGGCGGGCAAGGCGCGGTATATCGGCATCTCCAACTGCTTCGCCTGGCAGCTGGCCCAGGCCAACGCCCTGGCCGAAAAAGAAGGCTGGGCCAAGTTCGTTTCCATCCAGGGCCACTATAACCTGATCTTCCGGGAGGAGGAGCGGGAAATGGCGCCCTATTGCCGGCAGGAGGGCATCGCCCTGACGCCCTACAGCGCCCTGGCCGCCGGACGCCTGGCCAAGCGGCCCGGCGAAACCTCCCTCCGTCTGGAAAAGGACGCCTACGCCAAGTTCAAGTATGACGCCACCGCCCAGCAGGACGGCGCCATCATCGCCCGCGTGGCCGAATTGGCCGATCAGCGCGGGGTCTCCATGACGGAGATCTCCCTGGCCTGGCTGCTCACCAAGGTGGCCGCCCCCGTGGTGGGGGCCACCAAGTTCCACCACATCGACGGCGCGGCGAAGGCCACCGAGCTGACGCTGACCGACGAGGAAATCGCCTCCCTGGAAGCCCCCTATACCCCCCATCCCCTGGCGGGCGTCATGGCCCAGAACCGGCCCGCAGCCGCGCCGGGCACGCACGTGTGGCCGGTGGAGAAAAAGTAACACTACTCTCAACCAGATTCGGACGGGCAAACAGAGATTGGCAAGGGGTACGTTGGGCGCTCCGCGCGCCCAAACCCGCGCCAAAGGGCCCGCTTGGGCCCTCTGGACACCCATCCTGACGAACCGGCTTGGCGACAACAACAAACAATTTGCGCCTGAAACTTAAATGTCGGCAAGAGAGCTTCCGGGCATAAGAAAACCGGCGGCAGTCCGGAAAAATGAGTTTACTCATTTTTCTCGGCCTGACGCCGGTTTTCGCTGTGCGCTTTGCGCACAGCGCGCCAGCGAAGCTGGACTGCGTTATCCAAGTAACTGCGGGAAGCTGCTTGTTATCGAAGTTACGCAGCATCCGCCATTGGCGGGTCCAGGGTGGCACTGCCATCCTGGTGGGGTTTGGGGCAAAGCCCCAACGTATCCCTTCCCCGTCAAATTTCTGTTTATCGGTATCTTAGTATGAATTATGAATCGTTAATTTTCCGGTAAATTGGGTTTACCACATGATCACGTCGGTCACCACGTCGTCCATCAGGGCGATGACGGCGGTTTTGCCCTTATCGCTCATGGCTTGCGGGGCGATGGCCTCGCTGTTCATGGGGGTGAGCATGCCGTTTTTCTGGCTGACGGTGAAATCGCGGATGCCGGTCAATTTCTTGCAGGCGGCCACATAGGAGCCGGTGCTGCCGTTTTTGTTGAAGGGCATGATGCGGGCGCCCTTGCCGCCGCGGCCCTGCTGGTCCAGCATGGCCCCGGGCACGCGCTTGGCGTAGCCGCACTCGGTAAAGAGGAGCAGCTGGTCGCTGTTTTGCAGCGTCGCGCCCAATATCACCTGGTCGCCGTCCGCCAGGGCGATGCCCTTCACGCCGCCGCTGGCGCGGCCCTGGGCGGGCACGCTGTCCAGGGTGAAGCGGATGCTCATGCCGCCCCGGGTGACGATAACGGCGTCGCCGCGCTCCTGGCAATAGGCCACGGCCACCACGGCGTCGCCCTCCTTTAAGGACAGGGCGGCGAAGCGGCTGCGGCGCACGGCGTATTCCTTGGCCGGGCTGCGCTTGATCAGGCCATTCTGGGTAAAGAACAGGATATCCGGCAGGTGGTCGAAGGCCCCGGGGGCGATATCCAATATCTGCACGCAGGTTTCGTCCGCCTCAAAGCCGCCCAGGATGCCCGTCAGCGCCACGCCGCGTTCCTTGGGCCGGATGCTGTCCGCAATGGCGGTGACGGGCAGCATGTAGCACTGGCCGCGGTTGGTGAAGAACAGCAGGGTATGGTCGGTCTGGGTGCGCAGCAGGAAGCGCGGCATATCCGCCTCCTGGGTGCTGATATCGATCTTTTCAAAGATGCGCGGCAGCATGCGGCGCAATTGCCCGCCCCGGGTATAGAGCACCACGCAGTCCTCGGGCACGGGCAGGTCGATTTCCTCCTCCTCGGCGGGGCCGGCGGCGGCCTCCTCCTCCAGGATGGTGGTGCGGCGGTCCCCGCCAAACTGCTGGCCGATCTCCGCCAGCTCCTTTTTGATGACCTTCAATAGCTTCTTTTCGCTGCCCAGGATGCCTTCCAGCTCGGCGATGGTCTTTTTGAGCTGTTCAAATTCGTTTTGCAGGGCCAATATCTCCAGGCCGGTCAACCGCTGGAGGCGCAGGTCCAATATGGCCTGGGCCTGAAGCTCGGTGAAGCCGAACTGGGCGCACAGGCGCTCCCGGGCTTCCTTGCCGTTTTTGCTGGCGCGGATGGTCTTGATGATCTCGTCCAGCACGTCCACCGCGCGGATGAGGCCCTCCACGATGTGGGCGCGGGCCTTGGCCTGGTCCAGATCGTACTGGCTGCGGCGGGTGACCACGTTTTTCTGGTGGTCGATGAAGGCGTCCAGCAGGGGGATCAGCCCCAGCTGCATGGGCTTGCCGTCCTTGATGGCCACCATGTTGACGCCGTAGGTCACCTGCAAATCGCTGTATTTGTACAGCTTTTGCAGTATCTTCTCGGCGTCAAAGTCCTTTTTGATCTCGATCACCGCCCGCAGGCCGCTGCGGTCGCTCTCGTCGCGGATATCGTGGATGCAGGAGAACTGTGCCTTCTTTTCCTCGGATACCTTGAGGATCTTGGCCAGCATGTCCGCCTTGTTGACGCCGTAGGGGATCTCGGTGATGACGATGAGGCTGCGGCCCGCGGGGCCCTTTTCAATGTGCGCCCGGGCGCGCAGGGTCAGCTTGGCGCGGCCCGTCTCATAGGCCACCCGCAGCTCCGGGGTTTTGAGCAATATGCCGCCGGTGGGAAAATCCGGACCGGGCAGCAATTGCATAAAGTCGTCCAGCGTGGCCTTGGGATCGTCGATACGCAGATCGACGGCGGCGATGACCTCCCGCAGGTTATGCGTCGGAATATTGGTAGCCAGACCCACGGCGATGCCCGACGCGCCGTTGACCAGCAGGTTGGGATAGCGGGCGGGCAGGATGTCCGGCTCCTTCAGGGTGTCGTCAAAGTTCAGGCTGAAGGGCACGGTGTCCTTGTCCAGATCCCGCAGCATCTGCAGGGCCAGGGGGGCCATGCGGGCCTCGGTATAGCGCATGGCGGCGGCGCTGTCGCCGTCCAGGGAGCCGAAGTTGCCGTGGCCGTCCACCAGGGGCTCGCGCATGCTGAAATCCTGAGCCATGCGCACCAGGGCGTCATAGACGCTGCTGTCCCCGTGGGGGTGGTATTTGCCCAGGCAGTCGCCCACGATGCGCGCGCACTTGCGGTGGGGCTTGTCGGGCGTGTTGCCCAGCTCCATCATGGTGTACAGGATGCGGCGCTGCACGGGCTTGAGGCCGTCCTCCACCCGGGGCAGGGCGCGCTCCAGGATGACGTGCTCCGCGTAGGGCATCATGCTCATGTGCATCACGTCCTCCAGGGGCATCTGGATGATATCCGGGGTGACGGGCGGCGGGGTGGGTGCTTTCGGCATGGCGATTGGCTCCTTCTTTATAGCGTACCCTTTATTTTACTATATTTTTGCGGAATTGGCAAATGGAGGATTTTCAGGAACGATGCATATATTCCCTGATTAAAACAAGATATCGAAAAACAGAAATTTGACGGGGGAAAAGATACGACGGGGGCCTTCTCTTTCAGAGCCTGAAAGAGAAGCAGAAAGGGCAGTCTTTATATTTTTTGGCTTGGCGATGTCCATAGTCTTTCGCGTCTGCGGAAGAAGAAACGGACTTGTCAGACGCGCCTGCTAAAGCGATGCTTCGCATCTTGCGCTTCGCGTCTCGGCGCTGCTGGACCTTTCTCTTATTTGGTTCGCCCCCTCACGCCCTGCGCTCGGGACGCTGCTTTTATGCATGCAAGTTGGGTTATCCATGCTGCGTCCCGAACGCGAAGCGTGAGGGGCAGAGCGAAAATAAGGACAACCCAACCGCTCCCGGCACACGACAGTGTGCGTGCGCGTAGCGCACATAGGCCGATAGGCCCGG
>CACZLE010000063.1 GCA_902781945.1 uncultured Eubacteriales bacterium
CAAGCGGATTTAACCGACACAAAACTTGAAAATTGTTGAGAAAGAAGGCTTTGGCCCATGGCACAATCCAATGAGACTCCTCAGAAAAAAGAAGACCGCCGAGTACGGCGGACAAAAAAACTGCTGACCCAGGCGTTGACCCAATTATTGCAGGAAAAACAGATCAATGAAATCACCGTCAAAGAGCTGACCGACCTGGCGGATATGAACAGGGGGACTTTTTATCTGTATTATAAGGATATCTTCGATATGCTGGAAAAAATCGAGGATGGTCTGTTTGAATCGCTGGATGAAATCGTGTCCTTGCACGAGCACGATGACGTGGCCCGGCAGACCGCGCCCATCCTATTAGATCTGTTCCATTTTATCGAGGACAACCAGGAAATGTGTCGGGTGCTGCTCAGCCCTCACGGGGATATGAATTTTCTGCACAAGCTCAATCAAGTTGTGCGGGAAAAGTGCCTTCAGATGTGGCCGAATGAAGAAGATAAGAAAGATGCTACTTTTGAGTATCACTATAGCTTTGTCGTTTATGGCTGCGTTGGAGTCTTCCGGGCTTGGCTGAACGGCAATTGTCAGGAACCGGCTGAAAAGATGGCAGAAATGGCCGATGCGATGATTCGCAGAGGCAGCCTCTCCTAATAAAAAAGTCTTAATTCACCCTTCATAATTCGCGTCTCAAGAGGATATAACAGAAAACCAAACTGAAACGAAACTTTCAAATGAAAACTCCGTTTCGTTTCAGTTTATAAATCTGTGATATACTCTCTATGAGGTGAATGATAATGTTCCACATTTTAGTGGCGGATGACGATAAAAACACCCGAAAGCTGATCGGGGCGGTGTTGGAAGCAGAAGGCTATACCGTCAGCATGGCGGCGGAGCTGGAAAACACCGAGCTGCTGCGCTCCGATTTTGTCAATAATTTCTCCCATGAGTTCAAAACGCCCATCGTGTCCATCGCGGGCTTTGCCAGCCTGCTCAAGCGCGGCAATTTGACCGAGGCCCAAAAGCAGGAATATGTGGATGTGATCGAGAAAGAATCCTTACGCCTGGCGGATATGGCCACCAACGTACTGAACCTGTCCAAGGTGGAAAGCCAGGAGATCCTGACCGACATCAGCGCCTTCAACCTGTCCGAGCAGATCCGCTCCTGCATGCTGCTGCTGGAGCGAAAATGGGAAAGGAAGCACATTGAGCTGGATCTGGATTTCAATGAATACCAGATCGAAGCCAACGCCGAATTGCTCAAGCAGGTATGGATTAATCTGATCGATAACGCGGTGAAGTTCGCGCCGGAATACGGCCTGGTCCGCATCCGGATCGCCCCGCGGGACGATGCTCTTGCCGTCGTGATCTCCAATACAGGCGACCCCATCCCGGCGGATAAATTGGATCGCGTTTTTCAAAAATTTTATCAGGCCGATGAATCCCACGCCACAGAGGGAAACGGCATCGGCCTGGCAATCGTGAAAAAGGTGGTGGAATTGCATCAGGGGACAATCAGCGCAGAAAGCACCCGGGACAAAACCTCCTTCACCGTGGTGCTGCCCCAGCCCAAAAAACAAACCGCAGGAAAGGAATAAAAAAACATGATCGAAAACAAAAGCCCCAACCGCAAGCCATTGATCTATTACGTCGTCATCGTCAGCGCCGTGATCATGCTGCTGAACGCCTTCGTGTTCCCTGCCCTGCTCCAGCGCCAGGTGCAGCCGGTGAGCTACAGCGATTTCCTTAAAATGGTGGATGACGGCCAGGTGAAAGAAGTGCAGCTGGATCAGGACAGCGAGCAGCTGATCTTCCTGGCGGAAAACGACGAGGGACAGGAAGCCGTGTACAAAACCGCCGTGTTCCCGGACGACAGCCTGCGGGCGCGTCTGGAGGAAGCCGGCGTTTCCTTCAGCGCCCAGATCCCTACCCAAAACAATCCGCTGCTCTCCTTCATCATCAGCTGGATCCTGCCCATCGCGCTGTTCTCTTTGCTGGGCCGCGTGCTGATGGGACAGATGAACAAACGCATGGGCGGCGGCATGAACGCCATGAGCTTCGGCAAAAGCAACGCCAAGATCGTGGCGCAGCAGGAAACAGGCGTCACCTTCCAGGACGTTGCAGGCGAGGAGGAAGCCAAGGACGCCCTGAAAGAAATCGTGGATTTCCTGGAGCATCCGGACAAATATGCCGCCATCGGTGCGAAGCTGCCCAAGGGCGCGCTGCTGGTGGGCCCTCCCGGCACGGGCAAAACGCTGCTGGCGAAAGCCGTGGCCGGCGAGGCCAAGGTGCCCTTCTTCTCCATCTCCGGCTCGGAGTTTGTGGAGATGTTCGTGGGCATGGGCGCGGCCAAGGTGCGCGACCTGTTCAAGCAGGCCAATGAAAAGGCCCCCTGCATCGTGTTCATTGACGAGATCGACACCATCGGCAAAAAGCGCGACAGCGGCAGCGGCATTGGCGGCAACGACGAGCGCGAGCAGACCCTGAACCAGCTGCTAACCGAAATGGACGGCTTCGACGGCAAAAAGGGCGTGGTCATCCTGGCTGCCACCAACCGGCCCGAATCGCTGGACCCAGCCCTGCTGCGTCCCGGGCGTTTTGACCGGCGTATTCCCGTGGAGCTGCCTGACCTGCAGGGCCGTGAAGCCATCCTGAAAGTCCATTCCCGGCATATCCGTCTGGCGGACGATATTGATCTCAATGAGATTGGCCGCGCCACCAGCGGCGCTTCCGGTGCCGAGCTGGCCAACATCGTCAACGAAGCCGCCCTGCGGGCTGTGCGCGAAGGCCGGGACAAGGTGCGGCAGGAAGACCTGATGGAAAGCGTGGAAACCGTCATCGCGGGCTACCAGCGCAAGAATGCCGTGCTCTCCGAGCGGGAGCGCAGCATCGTCTCCTACCATGAGATCGGTCACGCCCTGGTAGCAGCCATGCAGACCCACTCCGCCCCCGTGACCAAGATCACCATCGTTCCCCGCACCAGCGGCGCGCTGGGCTATACCATGCAGATCGATGAAGAAGACCACAACCTGATGAGCCAGGAGGAGCTGGCCAATAAACTGGCCACCCTGACCGGCGGCCAGGCGGCGGAAAAGCTGATCTTCGGCTCCATCACCACCGGGGCCAGCAACGATATCGAAAAGGCCACCAAGCTGGCCCGGGCCATGATCACCCGCTACGGCATGAGCGAGAATTTCGGCATGGTGGCCCTGGAGACCGTCAGCAATCAATACCTGGGCGGCGATACCAGCCTGGCGTGCAGCGCGGCCTATGCTGAGAAAATCGATGATCAGGTGGTGGCCCTGGTGGGCGCGGCCCGGGCGAAAGCCGATCAGATTTTGAAGGAAAACGAGGCCAAGCTGCATGAGCTGGCCAAGTACCTGCTGGAAAAGGAAACCATCACCGGCGAAGAGTTCATGCAGATATTGAATAAAGCGTAAGCCCAAAACAGAAGCGACTGCCCCAAACCGTTTGCTGACGGTCTGGGGCTTTTTTACGCTTTGATGTGGAATTGATACTTGCATTTGGGACAGCAGATGTTTTTTGCGCCTGCGCCTCGGTTCAGCCGCAGCAGCGTTTTGCAACGGGGACATTTAAAGTATTTGTAATGCCGCATGCCCTTCACGCGCCGGAAAAACTGCCTGGTTTTCAGGAGGGCGTTCTCGCTCCAATACACAAACTTCCGGTTTTCCTCCGCGCGCTTGTATTTGTTTTTTGAAAGCACCCGAAACAGCATCCAGATACTATAACTGCAACAATTACCGCAAATACAGCCGGATCACAGGCGCTTGCACCTCCCATTCCATCCGCTACGACGTGCTGTATCAGCATATCCTCTCCTGTGTCCAGTATTGGGTTGAACGCGCTCATACGGACGAGCAGCAGCTTTTGCAAAAGCTGCTCAACACCACGGACCAGGAAAGGCAGACGGTGCTCAAAAAGCAGGCTGCCGAACTGAAAAAAGCGGAAAAGCGAAAAGAGGACGTGGACCGCCGATTCGCCAAGGTGTATGAGGATTGGGCAGATCAGCGCATCACGGAATACAACTTCAAGATGCTTTCTCAGAAGTATCAGGCAGAACAGCAGGAAATCGACGAAAAGATCAGCCAGCTCCGGGCAGCGATGGAGAAAGAGCATCAAACTGTCGAGGACGCGGAAAAGTGGGTCAACCTGGTCAAACAATACGAGTATCCCACCGAGTTGACCGCAGACCTGCTGAACACCCTGATTGAAAAAATCCTGATCCATGAGCCGGTGAAACTTGCCTCCGGCTACAGAGATCAGGAAATCGAGATTTTTTACCGCTTTGTCGGTAAATTAGACTAAGATCACATTTTTATCGCTAAGTAAGCGTTACCGGGGCCGCAGAGGCCCCCATCGTTTTCCCTTGCACCTCATTGCCACCTAACGTTTTCCACCGCGATCATGCCGTAATCCGCGTTGTAGGAAACGCTGCAGTCGTCCACGCCCATCTGACGCAGCAGAGAAAACAGGGCGCTGCCCTGGTCGGACATGAGCTGCAAATAGGCGGCGGGGGCGCAATAGAGGCGGAAATCGGTGATGGCATAGCGGCGGCACTGGAGCAGATACTCGTTGACCTCCTGGGTGTCGCTGATGATGCGGAATTCGGGATAATATTGCAGGTTGGAAAAGGTATAGCGTCCGCCTTTTTCGCCCCAGGAGAGGCTGATGACGCCCATGGAGTAGAGCGGATTGGTGAAGGTCTCCAGGGGCAGGGACAGGGACGTGTAGAAGATGATGGAGGCGCTGTGCAGCTGGGCCTTGGTGCGCAGGAAGGTCAGGATATCGGCCTGGGTCCTGAGAAAGGAGACCCGGGAAAGATATTGGGCGTCGGTGACGCGGACGCGGCCGCTCTGCTCGTTGTATTTGTAGGTGATCTCCAGCAGCCGGGATTGGGCCAGCAGGTCGATGAGGGGTTGATGATCCTGGGAGAACAGCCGCTGATCCAGGGGCGGGTAGAAATAAAGGGAAAACTCATGCACGCCGCCCTTGGCGCACTGGTCGATATAATCCAGGATATCCTGCTCCGTGTCGCAGATCTGAAAATGCTCGGCGTAGCTGAGGGCATGCAGCTCGGCGCAATGGCCGCCAAAGCCCCATTGATAATCGATGACGCCCATGGCGTATATGGCGTCGGACAGGGCCTGACGCTGGCGGCTCAGATCGAAGCTGTCGGGATAGGACAGGCAGATGCGGGACAGGCGGCTATCCGCCGCGCCGCGCAGCAGGGGATAAACGTCATCCCAGGCGGTCACGGTGTGATAGCGCAGATCCTCCGGGCGCGCGCCGCTGCCCGCGGTGGCCGCCACGCTGAAGGCCAGGGCCCGGTCATCCCATACGTGGGTCAGCAGGTGGCGGTCCTGGCCGTTGTTGAAATAGACATAGGAGACGTCGGCGTCGCTGTCATCCCAGGTCACGTCCAGCATCAGCCATTGGCCGCCGATGCGGACGGTGTTCCACATGTGGGTCTCGTCCTTTTTGCTGGCGGTGGGATCGGTCTGGGCCTCGCTGCGAGGGACGGTGCTGCCGTGCTGATAGCGCACCTGCAATCCGGCCAGGTTGCCCAGCAGATAAAAGGCGTCGGCATAGCCGTCGCAGTCCGCCTTGCCGTTGAGCAGCGCGCCGATGGCGCAGTCGTGGTCCTGGTGCATGGAGGTGAGCTCGTTGGTATAGTAGGTCACCCGGGCGCACAGCAGGTCGTGGAGCTGGCGCTCCTTTTCCAGATCCGTGCCGGAAACGCCCGCCGTCAGGTCCAGGGCGGCTTTCAGGGTCTGCTGTTCCCTGATCCCCAGGGAGGCGGTTTGGCCGCTGCGGTAGGCGTGCAGGATGCGCATGCCCTCGTAATACTGCACGCTGGTGACGGATATGGACCGGGAGCGCCGGGCGTAGGACAGGGTCAGCACGCCACAGTTGGAGGTGATCTCGTGAAACAGTGGATAGCCTGCCAGCAGGCTGTCACCGAACAATTGCTCCATCAGCGCCGGGGTGCAGGGAATCTCAAAGCTGGTCTCCAGCCGCTCCGCATGGGCAAAAAAAGCCGCCGCAAACTCACTGAGGGTAGCGACGGCGTTTTCACTTTGGGCACAAAGGGGCCATGCCAGCAGCAAAAGAAGGACACAGCACAGGATCCGGCGCATTTGTACCTCCAGAAAAATCAAAAATCCTTAAACTCGAAGCGTCGGCAATACACATACTTGCTGATGGCGGAGCGGGCGGCTCCGTCCCGCAGGGCGAAGGAAAGCAAATTGTTGATGTAGGGAGGCAAAACCTGGTTGTACTTGACCTCCAGGATGATCTCCTCATGGTCGAAGGGCGGCACCGTGGGCACGTGGGGATTGAACAGATCGATGCTGTTCACCCCGGTGCGCAGCTGCATGTCGAAGGTGATGCGCACCTCCTCCGCGGGATGCAGCCAGGCCTCCCGCAGATAGTCCACGATGACCACGGGATGCAGAAGGTTGGTGCGCATCTCCCGGAACACGTCGCTGACCAGGCCGGAGGCCGTGGTGTCCAGGCCCGTGGGATCGGCGGAGATCAGCTGCTCCGCCAGGTCGCGGGATATGCGCACGCTGCGCTTGCTGATCAGGTCGCGGTATTTGCTTTTGCACTCCAGGCGGATCATGGCGTCGCTGAAATTGTAGATGCGGATGCGGTATTTGGCGCGGTCCGCGGTGCCGTTGACCTTGTCGTAGAGGGCGTTGTCAAAGGCCGTGTCGAAGTACAGCGAACGGATGTGGTACTGATTGTTTTCATCGCCGTGGGGATCGGGGTGCAGGGTGGTGCGCAGCATGCGGCTGAGCACCTGATACTGCACGGGGGTGATGAAAAACTTGAGCTCATGCCGAAGGGGAACTGCCATAGCTTAGGCTCCTGTCTCGTTCTGGCAGGCCACCAGGGTGGCGTCGTGAACGCCGGCGACGGCCAGCACGTTGCGCACGATGTCGGTGCGGTTGTCAAGCCTTACCTCCACGGTCATTTCCGCTCCGCTGCGGGTGACGGTCTTGCTGCGGATGCGGCGGGAACGGGCCCCGCGGCGCAGCTCGGTTTCGATATCCTGCTCGGCGGCCAGGTCATAGTGCACCACCAGCAGATAGGCGTTGGGGTTGCGGAAGCGCACGAAGGACAAAAGGATCAATATGGCGCCGATGCCCACCACCACCACCAGGGCGATGGCGTATTGCTGGGCCCCCAGCAGGATGCCCATGGTGATGGCCCAGAACATATAGCAGGTATCCAGAGGCTCCTTGATGGCCGTGCGGAAGCGCACGATGGACAGCGCGCCCACCATGCCCATGGACAGGGCCACGTTGCTGCCGATGGCCATGACCACGGGCGCGGTGATGAGCACCAGCATGATCAGCACCATGGAAAACTGGGGGCTGTACAGCACCCCGCGGTAGGTGATCTTGTACACCGCGGAGATCACAATGCCCGTGATCAGGGCGCAGATGAGCACCAGCAGCACGCTGGCCGGGGTGAAGGAAGCGAACTGGGAGGCCCAGAAATCGCTGGATACGATGTCCGACTTGGTAAGGGCGGTGAGAGCGGGGATGAAGCTCATGGAAAGTACCTCCAATGATGATCAAGGGTATTATAGCAAGGAAACGCGCGGGAAACAATATTTTATTGATACAGTTTCTGCCAGTTGCTTCCGTACAGGTAGGTCATGCCGTTGTTCTGGGCCTTCTCGCTGTCCCAGGTGGCCTCGGCGGAGATCAGCGGGATGGGGCCGAAATAGCTTTCCATCTGGGCGTCGGTGAGGCGGAACCATTCCGCCACCTGCCGCCAGCAGTAGGCCGGACGCTTGCGGGCCACGTTGCGCAGGCGCTCCACGCGGCTGCGCCAGTAGCGCAGGCAGCCGTCCTTGGTCTGGGGCTGGTCAAAGGAAAGAGATTTGAGGTTCTCCGAAGCCCAGCGGTCATAGTGCATATCCATCTCCGGCTCCAGGATGCGGTAGCATTCGTCGATCTGGGCCAGAATGCGGTCCGTGGTGAAGAAGCGGAAGACCTCCCCGAACCGGGCCAGGAAGCGATCCAGCATGTCCTTGTTTTCCAGGAGCTTCAGGATCAGGCTGTTGTCGATATCCTTGTTGGCGCCGTGGCCCCTGGGGTTGAGATAGTTGCCGATGCCGTTGGAGTTGGCGTTGAACAGACCCCAGTCCATATCGTACATGATCCATTTCCATTTGCCGCCGGGCACCTTGTAATAGCGGATGTTGCCGGTGTCGGTGTTGGCAAAGAAGCTCTCGAAGATCACGTAATCAAAATAGTTGTCCAGGTCGACGCGGTCCAGGATATATTGCAGGTCCTCGGGATTTTTGCCGGGGGAAAGGGTCTTGACCTTGGCGATGAACTCTTTCCACTCCTCGTTGCTGCCGTTGCAGATCTGGGTGCGCTTGGTGCCGTTGGATTCCAGCACGTCGATGGATTTGGCCTGGCTGAGGTCCAGCCCCTCGTGCTGGGCCACAAAGTATTCGTCCACCCGCTCCCGCAGGTTGTAGTGGCCCCAGTAGCGGCCATTGATGTAGACGATCACGGGCCGCCAGGCCTGATGGATCACCGTGGTATCCAGCTGCTCCACCAGCCGGCTCTGCACGCCGTCCACCATGCGGGTGCTGACGCAGTCGTTGCCGCTGTTGCGCAGCACGAAGTTGCGGTACTGGGTGTATTCCCGGTCCGGGAACAGGCTGCCGTTGATGTATTTGCTGCCGAAGCGGGCCTTGGCCATCACCTTGAGGGTCTTTTGGGGCATATCCAGGCTGTACTGGCCCATGATGCCGAACTGCACCCCCTGGCTGAACACCGTCTCGCCGGTCTGCTCAAACATTTCGGCATAAGCCTCTACCCGCACCTTCTGCGCCTTCATCTGGGCATAGACGGGGGTGGGGTTTTTGAAGGGGAAGGTTTCGTAGCTTTTGAGGTCGATGCCGTCGCCCGCGGCGAAGATGCCCGTCTGCCCGTTCCACAGGCCGTCCGGGTCTGTGACCAGGCACACCACGGGCAAGGTGAAGAAGGTTTTGAGCACGTAGGTGGCGCTGACGGTGCCGGAGGGCTGCTTGCCCGTTTCAAAGGCCCGGGCGCGGACGGCGGTGGTATCGGTGATGGTGAAGGGGCCGGTGTACAGGGTGCCGCCGGTGATGGTGGGCACGGTGCCGTCGGTGGTGTAATACACCGCGGCTCCGACGGGCACGGTGAAGGCAACCTCCACGTCATTGTCATAAAGACCGCCTGCGGTCACGAAGGCCGGGGCGTCGGTGAAGCCCCGAAAGCCCGTGCCGTTCACCACCCCGGGCGTAGGCGCGTCATAATAAAAAAAGCCGCCCAGGCCGAGGGTGCGGCCATAACTATAATCGGTGGGGATCTCCGGCAAAAACAGCTTGTCCAGCACGTAGCCGGTGGCGTCGGACAGGGTGAGGGTCTCGCCCCCGGCGCGGGTGAGCTTGAAGGAGGCGTGATAGCCGCCCTGGGTGTCCACTGTGCCGACCCCGTCCAGGGACACCAGCTTGTATTCCCCGGGCCAGATCACCGTGCCCTGGGGAAACTGCCACTTGCGGGGCCAGTTGATGTTGTCGCTGAGGCCCCAGCCGGAGAGATCGATGGTGTCGGTCCCGCTGTTGTAGACCTCCACCCAGTCCTTTTGATTGGCGTTGACGGTCACCTTGTCGTTGCTGGCCATGACCTCGGAGAGGATCACGTGGGTGGGGTTCAGGGCCCGCAGGTATTCGTCCGCTCGGGCTGCGCCGGACTCGTTGTTGGCCGCGCCGGGGGTGGCCAGGGTGTAATTCTGCCACGCGCCGGTCTGGTCGTTGCGGCCATAGCTGCAATCCACGGGCATATTGGAATAGACCACCCGGTCCACCAGCTGGGCCAGGGCGTTGGCCAGGGTGACGGTCTCGCCCTCGGCGGACAGGCTGAAATTGGTGTGGGGATAGCCGGTCTCGGCCCCGGTGCGGTCCTTGCCGGAGCAGAACACGATGTAATACTGGCCGGGATCGATGAAAGCGCCCTGGGGGAAGAACCACTTGGTGAGTTTCTCCTCGTTGTCGCTCAGGGCGTAATCGGACAGCATGATGCGCTCGCTGCCCGCGTTGTACAGCTCGATCCAGTCGCTGAGCTCGCCGTCCTCATCGCGCAGGCCGCTGCGGGGCGCGGCCATGATCTCGTTGATGCGCAGGGTGTTGGCCTGGATGGTGTAGCGGCTGAGATAGGTTACGTGGCCGTCCTCGGTGTTGGGGTAGCCGGGGCTGTACAGGCTGGTGATCTCAAAGGAGCCGTCCTCCATGCGGGCGTAGGACTCGTTGGTGTTCAGGGTGGGGATCTCCACGCTGTCGATGGCGAAGCCCGCCGGATTGAACATGAACACCGCGTCCCGGATGGAGGAGAGCTTGAATTTGGCGTGATAGGCGCGGTCCGGCTGGTTCTGGTTGGTGTCGTCGCAAAAGACGATGACGCTGTCGCCGGGGGCCAGCTCGGCATCGGGGAAAATGAACTTGGCCTTGTCGCTGCGGTCAGACAGGGTGATATCCTTAAGGGAAATGGGGGCGTCCGAGGTGTTCATGATCTCCACCCAGTCGCTGAAGCTGCCGCTGTCGTCGGGCAGGGCCGAGCCGTTGGCCGACATGACCTCGCTGATCACCAGGCCCTTGTATGCGCCCGCGCCCTCGCCGCCCGCGTTCAGCGCCTGCTGGACGGGCTTCCAGGGGCTGACCACCACCATGAAAACAATGAACAGCAAAAACAGCACCAGCACCGGGGCACGAAAATCGTGCCGCCGTTTGCGGCGCACGGGGGCTTCCTGACGTCTGCGGACAACTTGGGGCATGCCAAACTCCTTAAAAATTGAAGTGAACGGACATATTATAGCATAAGTTTGCGGATTTCTCTACCCGGTATTTTTGGACAGAGTGTAAATTATTGCAGGGGAATAAAACCGGGCGCACCGTCGGCGGGATCATACCACACCTGTCCGTCCACCAGGGGCAGGGCGCGAAAGGGAGCCTCGGCCTCATAGAGCGTGGTGGAGAGGATTTGCCCATCCCGGTCCAGCTCGAGCCGAAGCACCTGCCCTGCCTGACGGGCCAGTACGGTGTAGCCCTCCGCGCTGGGCAGGACGCGGTCCACAGCGTCATAAGCGGCGGTCAGCTGCCACAGGATATCGCCGGAAGCGGAATAACAATACAGACTTTCCCCGGCAACCAGCAGATCGCCCCAGGACGCGGCGCACAGGGCATAATAGAAGCCGCCGGGCAAGAGCAGAGGCTGGGAGCAGACGCCTTGGGCGTCAACGGACAGCAGAAAAGCTCCGTCGGCATCGGAAACAATCAGATAATCGGCGTCCTGCCAGCGGTCCGCCAGCAGCAGATCCCCCGCCTGGGGCAGAAGTAGGGTTTCCACGCCGGTTTTCCAGTTGAAGCGGCAAATTCGGTGATCCCGGGTGTGGTAATATACATGATCGCCCAGGGCGGGATACAGGAGCATGGCGTCCTGGGGCAGCGCGACGGCGTCTCCAATCTGGCCGTTTTCCACAGGATACAGGATGTTTTGGCCGTCTTGCCAGTAGGTGAGGGTAAAAAGGCCGGGTTCGGCGCAGCCCACCCGGGGGATGCCCGCCTCCGGCAGCGGGAGGACCTGGCCGTCCACCGTCAGGGTGCCCGCGTCCAGATCAAACAGCAGCTGATCGCCGTCATCGGTCATGGCAGCGCCCTGATGGGAGAAAAAGGCGGCTTGGATGGTATCCGCTCGGGAGGCCAGCAGCAGAGCGCAGAGGATCACGAGAATAAAGAAGAACGGTCTGGTTTTCATACGTAAAAAGTCCCTTTCTTTGGTTTGTTCATGGATACAAACGAAGGAAAGGGGCGTTTTGTTGCAGGGGATGGAAGATTATTTGAAAAACAGAAATTTGACGAGGAAAAAAGATACGACGGGGGCCTTCTCTTTCAGAGCCTGAAAGAGAAGCAGAAAGGGCAGCCTTTATATTTGTTGGCTTGGCGATGTCTGGTTTCTTTCGCGCCCGTGGGAGAAGAAACGGACTTGTCAGACGCGCCTGCTAAAGCGATGCTGCGCATCTGGCGCTACGCGCGTCGGCGCTGCTTGGTTTTCCTCTTGTCAGGTCCGTACCCTCACGCCCTGCGCTCGGGACGCTGCTTTTATACGTGCAAGTTGGGTTATCCATGTTGCATCCCGAGCGCAAAGCGTGAGGGTCAGAGCGAAAATAGGAAAAACCCAACCGCTCCCGGCACACGGCAGTGTGCGTCTGCGCAGCAGACGTAGGCCGATAGGCCCGGGAGCGCGCACAGGACAGCCTTCGCAAGCGCTGCCGTCAGCGAGGCAAAGGACAAAACGATAATCTTTTTAACGCAGCCCTTTCTGGTTCTCTTTCGGGCATCGAAAGAGAACGCCCTAGCCTGTTTTACTCCGTGCCCATCGCCGTCACCACGGCGTTGAGCTCGGCGCACAGGATCTTGAGGGCGTCGGCGTCGGTATGCTTGGCGGTGAGGGGCAGGAGCAGGCTGGCGGTGCGCCCGGTGGAGAATTTGAGCTGACGGCCCTCCAGGGCGGCGCTGAGCTTGTTGAGATCGGGCAGATAGCGCACGTCGAAGCGCAGGGTGCATATGCCGTTCTGGCGGCGCACCATGTCGATGCCCAGACGCACGCACAGGGCGCGGACCAGGGCCACGTCCAGCAGGGTCATGACGCTCTCCGGAATGTCGCCGAAGCGGTCGATGAGCTCGTCGATGATGTCCGCCCGGTCCTCCATGCTGCGCAGGCCGGAGATGCGCTTGTAGATCTCCACCCGCTGGCTGCCGCCGCGGATATAGCTGTCGGGCAGGAAGGCGTTGACCTTGAGATCGACGCGGGGCTCCAGTTCGTCCGGCGTCGGGGCGTCGCCCCGGGCCTCCCGGACGGCCTCCTCGATGAGCTTGCAGTACATGTCGTAGCCCACGGTGCTGATGTGGCCGCTCTGCTCCGCGCCGAAGATATCGCCCGCGCCGCGGATCTCCAGATCGCGCATGGCGATGCGGAAGCCCGCGCCAAACTCAGTGAATTCCCTTATGGCGGCCAGGCGCTTTTCGGCGGTTTCGGAGAGCATTTTATCGGGCCGCACGGTGAAATAGGCGTAGGCCACGCGGTTGCTGCGTCCCACGCGCCCGCGCAGCTGATAGAGCTGGCTGAGGCCAAAACGGTCCGCGTCGTATACGATCATGGTGTTGGCCGTGGGTACGTCCAGGCCGTTTTCGATGATGGTGGAGCACAGCAGCACGTCGTATTTGCCCGCGTAGAAGTCCAGCATCACGTCCTCCAGAGCGTGCTCCTGCATCTGACCGTGGCCGATGGCGATGCGGGCCTCGGGTACCAGCTGCCGCAGCCTTGCGGCGAAGGCGTCGATGTTGGCCACGCGATTATAAAGGAAGTACACCTGGCCGCCGCGGCCAATCTCCCGCAGGATGGCGCTGCGCACCACGCCCTCGTTGTAGTCCATCACGTAGGTCTGCACCGGGATGCGCTCCTCGGGGGGCGTTTCCAGCAGGCTCATGTCCCGCACGCCCACCATGCTCATGTGCAGGGTGCGGGGGATGGGCGTGGCGGAAAGGGTCAGCACGTCCACGGTCTTTTTCATGTGCTTGATCTGTTCCTTGTGGGTGACGCCGAAGCGCTGCTCCTCGTCGATGATCAGCAGGCCCAGATCCTTGAACCGCACGTCCTTGCTCAGCAGCCGGTGGGTGCCCACCAGGATATCCGTCTTGCCCGCCATCACGTTGGCCAGGGCCTCCCGCTGGGATTTGGCCGTGCGGAAGCGGCTGACCACGTCGATGTTGACGGGAAAATCCTTGAAGCGGTTTTTGCAGGTGTAATAGTGCTGCTGGGCCAAAATGGTGGTGGGGGCCAGCAGGGCCACCTGTTTGCCGTCGCTGACGGCCTTGAAAGCCGCGCGCATGGCCACCTCGGTTTTGCCGTAGCCCACGTCGCCGCACAGCAGACGGTCCATATTGCGGTCCGATTCCATGTCCCGCTTGATGTCCTCCACCGCGTGGGCCTGGTCGGGGGTCAGCTCGTAGGGCACGCCATCGTTGAACTGGGCCGTCCAGGCATTGTCCGGGGCAAAGGCGTGGCCCGGGGTGGATTCCCGGTCCGCGTAGAGCTGCACCAGGTTGAAGGCCAGCTTTTTGAGGCCCGCCTTGACCTTGGATTTCTGCTTTTGCCATTCGCCGCCGCTGAGGCTGTTCACCGGCGGCGGGGCCTCGGTGGAGCCGATGTATTTCTGCACCCGGTCAAACTGATCGGTGGGCACGTACAGTTTGTCGCTGCCCTTGTACTGGATCAGCAGATAGTCCCGCCAGGCTCCCTCGCTCTGGATGCGGGTGACGCCCATATAGACGCCCACGCCGTGCATCTCGTGCACCACGTAGTCGCCTTCCTTCAGGTCGGTGAAGGCCTCGATGCGCTGGCCGGAATTCTGCTGGCTGCGGGCCTTTTTGCGGGCCGCGCCGTAAATGTCGCTGTCCGAAAGGATGTTCAGGCCCGCGGACGGCCACAGAAAGCCGTGGCTCAGGGCCAGGGGCAGGATCCGGATGTGGTCGTCCATTTTGGCTTCCACCGTGCGCAGGGTGTCCAGCAGCCGTTCGCCCCGGGCTTCGCCGCCGGAGAGCAGAAAGACGTCGGCGTCCTCCCTGCGCCATTCCGCCATGTCGTTGGCCAGGTCCCGGACGCTGCCGTGGTATTGGGGCGCGGCCAGAATGTCCAGCTTGACGGGCTTGCCTTGCTTGAAGCCCGCGCAGCCCCGCAGAAATTCCTGCACGCTGATCATATCCCGGGCGTTGACGATGGCAAGGGCGTCCTCGCAGGTCAGCAGCAAATCCTGCTGTTCGGGCACGGCCTCCATGCGCTCCACGGCCAGGGAGAGATCGTTATAGTAGCTTTGCAGGCAATCGTCCATGTGGGTGCGGCAGCGGTCCGGCGTGTCCACCAGCACGATGGGGTTCTGAAAATAATCCAATAGCGTGGCCGTTTCCGGCATCAGCAGATGGGCCCACAGGTCCAGACAGCGGCACAGGCCGCCCTCCTCCAGGCGCTCGGCCTCCCGCAGCAGCTTGCGCAGGCCCTCCCGGGGATCGCTTTGGTATTCGCCCTCCGTGTCCTCGGCCTCCAGGGAGGCGTGGACGATCTGCCGCTGGGGCTTGGCGTCCCGGGCGCGCTGGAGGGCGGCTTCCAAGAGCTCGCGCATTTTCTGGCCCGCGGCGGCGCGGTCAGACATGCGCAGCAGGTATTCCCCGGCGGGGGACAGCCGGGCGGTGTCCATGTGCCGCAGACTGCGCTGGCTGATGCAGTCGAAGGAGCGCATGCCGTCGATCTCGTCGCCGAAAAACTCAATGCGCAGGGCGTCGGGCTCGGTGGGAGGATACACGTCTACAATAGCCCCGCGCAGGGCGCATTGGCCGGGGCCCTCCACCATGTCCACCCGCTCGTAGCCCGCCTCCACCAGATGGGAGATCAGATCAGCGGGGGCGATCTCGTCCCCCACGTGGAGGGTGAGGGACATTTCCTCCGAAAGGGCCGGGGGCGTCATGCGCCACAGCAGGGCGTCGGCGGCCACGCACAGCACCCGCACCGTGCCCGCCTGAACCTCGGCCAGGGCGGTGAGCCGCTGCCATTCGGCCTCGCGGCTGGCGGCGGCGCGGACGAACTGCCGCTCCCGCATGCGCAGGCTGGCCACGCCCTGGGGGATATACTGGCTGATGTCCGCCGCTACCCGGGCGGCTTCCCGGTCACCGGGGGCCACATACAGCACGGGGCGCTCCGTTTTGAGGGCCAGCGCCGCGGCCAGGGCCGCCTTGCCGCCGTCGCACACGGCGTAGGCCGCCGGGCCTGGGGCGGTTTGCAGTTCGTCGCACAGGGCGGCGAGGATGGGGGATTGCAGCAGACGTGTAAGCATGGGGCCAGACCTTTCTTTCCACGCGAAATTGCCCGCCCAGGGAAAAGGATACCCCTGCGCAGGTGGGGACAGTATAACAGGAAGAAGGGGAAAAAGTCAAATGGAAAACAGAAATTTGACGAGGAGAACGAACGGGGGCGTTCCTTTTCGACGCCCGAAAAGGAACCGAAAAGGGCAGCGTTACAATGATTATCGTTTTGTCCT
>CACZLE010000064.1 GCA_902781945.1 uncultured Eubacteriales bacterium
ACACAAAGGACAGTAGACATCGCCGAGCCAACAAATATATAGACTGCCCTTTCTGCTTCTCTTTCAGGCTCTGAAAGAGAAGGCCCCCGTCGTTCCCCTACTCGTCAAATTTCTGTTTTCTAAAGTTCGATACAATAAAACCCGCCCCCGGTCTTTCAACCGGGGGCGGGCATTTATTTCGTTTGGCTTCCGATTAGTTCTTCTTGGCCTTGATGGCAGCCTGAGCGGCGGCCAGACGGGCGATGGGAACACGGAAGGGGCTGCAGGAGACGTAGTTCAGGCCGATCTCGTTGCAGAACTCGATGGAGGACGGATCGCCGCCATGCTCGCCGCAGATGCCGCAGTGCAGCTTGGGGTTCTCGCCCTTGCCCAGGGTGACGGCCATCTTCATCAGCTTGCCCACGCCCACGGTGTCCAGACGGGCGAAGGGATCGCTCTCATAGATCTTGTTGGCGTAGTAGGCGGGCAGGAACTTGCCGGCGTCGTCACGGCTGAAGCCGAAGGTCATCTGGGTCAGGTCGTTGGTACCGAAGCAGAAGAAGTCAGCTTCCTTGGCGATGTCGTCCGCGGTCAGGGCGGCGCGCGGGATCTCAATCATGGTGCCCACTTCGTACTTCAGGTCGCTCTTGGCGTCCGCGATCAGCTTATCGGCGGTCTCCACAACGATCTTCTTCACGAACTTGTATTCCTTCACTTCGCCAACCAGGGGGATCATGATTTCGGGAACCACGTTCCAGTCAGCATGACGGCCCTTGACAGCCAGGGCGGCCTTGATGATGGCGCTGGTCTGCATGACGGCGATTTCGGGATAGGTGACGGTCAGGCGGCAGCCGCGGTGACCCATCATGGGGTTGAACTCGTGGAGGTCCGCGATGACCTGCTTGATGTAGTTGACGCTCTTGCCCTGGGCCTTGGCCAGCGCTTCGATGTCGGCTTCCTCGGTGGGCACGAACTCATGCAGCGGGGGATCCAGGAAGCGGATGGTCACGGGATAGCCGCCCAGCGCCTCGAACAGGCCCTCAAAGTCAGCCTGCTGCATGGGCTCGATCTTGTCCAGAGCGGCCTTGCGCTCTTCTTCGGTTTCGGCGCAGATCATCTCGCGGAAGGCGGGGATGCGGTCGGGACCGAAGAACATATGCTCGGTACGGCACAGGCCGATGCCCTGCGCGCCGAAAGCGGCAGCCTGCTTGGCGTCCTTGGGGGTGTCGGCATTGGTGCGCACGCCCATGGTCTTATACTTGTCGCTGAGCTCCATGATGCGGCCAAAGTAACCGCTGTTGGGATCGGCGGGCACGGTGGGGATCAGTTCGCCGTAGATGTTGCCCGTGGAGCCGTCCAGAGACAGCACGTCGCCCTCGTGATAGACCTTGCCGGCCAGGCTGAACTGCTTGTTCTCTTCGTCCATCTTGATGTCGCCGCAGCCGGAGACGCAGCAGGTGCCCATGCCGCGGGCCACCACGGCCGCGTGGCTGGTCTGGCCGCCGCGCACGGTCAGGATGCCCTGGCTGTACTTCATGCCCTCAATGTCCTCGGGGCTGGTCTCCAGACGGACCAGGACGACCTTTTCGCCCTTCTTGCCGTGCTCCACGGCGTCCTCAGCGGTGAACACGATGGTGCCGGCGGCGGCGCCGGGAGAGGCGGCGATGCCCTTGCCGATGGGCTTGGCGGCCTTCAGGGCCTTGGCGTCAAAGGTGGGATGCAGCAGCATATCCAGGGACTTGGCGTCGATCTGCATCAGGGCTTCTTCTTCGCTGATCATGCCTTCGTCGATCAGATCGCAGGCGATCTTGATGGCAGCCTGAGCGGTGCGCTTGCCGCTGCGGCACTGCAGCATGTAGAGCTTGCCGTTTTCAACGGTGAATTCCATATCCTGCATATCGCGATAGTGGTTCTCCAGGATGGAACACACTTCGACGAACTGCTTGTAAGCTTCGGGGAACTTTTCTTCCATCTGGGTGATGGGCATGGGAGTGCGCACGCCGGCCACCACGTCTTCGCCCTGGGCGTTGGTCAGGAATTCGCCCATCAGCACCTTTTCGCCGGTGGCGGGGTTGCGGGTGAAGGCCACGCCGGTACCGGAATTTTCATTCAGGTTGCCGAAGACCATGGGCATGACGTTGACGGCAGTGCCCCAGGAATAGGGGATGTCGTGGTCCATGCGGTACACGTTGGCGCGGGGGTTGTCCCAGCTGCGGAACACGGCGCGGATGGCTTCGTACAGCTGCACCTTGGGATCGCTGGGGAAGTCGGTGCCCAGCTGCTTCTTATATTCGGCCTTGAACTGCTGAGCCAATTCGCACAGATCCTCGGCGGTCAGCTCGGTGTCGAAGGTGACGCCCTTCTTTTCCTTCATGGCGTCGATCAGCTGCTCAAAGTACTTCTTGCCCACTTCCATAACCACGTCGGAGAACATCTGGATGAAGCGGCGATAGCAGTCATACACGAAGCGCTCGAACTTGGGATCGGGATTGCCCTTGATCATGGCGGCAACCACGTCGTCGTTCAGGCCCAGGTTCAGGATGGTGTCCATCATGCCGGGCATGGAGGCGCGGGCGCCGGAGCGGACGGAAACCAGCAGGGGGTTCTGCAGATCGCCGAACTTCTTGCCGTTGATCTCTTCCATCTTTTCGACGTTCGCCATGATCTCAGCCATGATCTCGTCGTTGATCTTGCGGCCATCCTCATAGTACTGGGTGCAGGCTTCGGTGGAGATGGTGAAGCCCTGGGGCACAGGCAGGCCGATGTTGGTCATTTCGGCCAGGTTGGCGCCCTTGCCGCCCAGCAGCTCGCGCATGGTCGCGTTGCCTTCGGTAAACAGGTACACGTACTTCTTCATGATATTCCTCCTTAAGAGAATAGGGTTAACAGTGCTTGACGGGCATGCGGAATTACATCCGCGCACGTCCGGACAAGTTATTATACCGAATATTTTCCTTCTTGGCAACCACAAACAGGCATTTTACACAAGTTTTTTTCATAAAAAATGGGTGGAAACAGGGTTTTGAGGAGGCGGACCATGAGTTTATCGGAACTCAAGCTCAAGGACGTGGTCAACGTGGATACCGGCAAGAAGCTGGGACGGGTGATGGACATCGAATTTTCCGTCTGCGACGGGTGCGTGCAGGCCATCGTGGTGCCCGGAGATTTCAAGCTGGGCAGCGTGCTCAAGGGGGAGAAAACCGGCGTGGTGATCCCCTGGGAGCGCATCGCCCGCATCGGGGACGACGTGATCCTGGTGCAGCTGCTGCCCGGGGACGAGGCGGAAGCGTAATGGCGTTTTTGTCCGCGCCATGCCCTTTTTATGCATGCGGTTGCAGCCGCTTTGTGACGAAAATTTCAGAAAATTTTCGCTTGACAGGAGCGGTGAAAGGGGATGGCCGGTGGATAATCTTCGCCCAAAAGTGGGGATAACTTTTTCAATCCACCGGCATTTTCCACCACCAAAATCAGAAAAGCGGGAAAAATCAGGGGTTTTGGGGCAAAAATCGGTGGATAACTCGGTGGATAATGTGGATATCTTGAAAAAACGCACCTTGCGCGGTATTCATGCATTGTATCCCGCGCAGCAGCACACGAAAGCCGCTGGAAAGCCGCGAAAAAGAGGGCCGGGCAGAAAACGCTCTCCGCATAAAAATGCGAAGGCTGATTTTCCATCGGCGAAAAAATGGGGATAAAGGTGGGGATAATTATGGGAAAAGTCCGACGGCTCCTGTGGGGATTGTTGGCCGTGGCTGTGGTGGCGGCGGGAACAGCCTTTCTTCACAAACCTGTAACAACCGCGCCGCAGCCCGCGCCCGCGACGCCCACGCCCATCCCCGGCCCGCTGACCGGCGTTACAGTATGCGTGGACCCCGGCCACGGCGGCTATGACGGCGGGGCTTACGGCGCCAGCGGCAGGGCGGAAAAGGAGATCAATCTGGCTGTAGCCCGGCAATTGGCCGACGCCCTGGAGGAGCGAGGCGCGCGGGTGATCCTGACCCGGGACACGGACACCGCCCTGGCGGACGAGGGCCCGGAGCGCAAGCGCCGGGATCTCCAGGCCCGGGTGGACGCCGCGGCGGAGGCCGACATCTTTCTTTCCATCCATATGAACGAATACCGCACCGCCGCGGAATCCGGCCCCCAGGTCTTTTACCGTCAGGGCCAGGCGGACAGCCGCCTGCTGGCCGGGTTCCTCCAGCAATCCATGAACGCCGCCCTCTCCCCCGCCCGCCCCCGCAGCGCTCACACCGGCGAATACTACCTGCTGGAACATCTCCAAATCCCCGCCGTGCTGGTGGAATGCGGATTTCTCTCCAACCCCGCCGAGGAGCAAAAGCTGCTGGACGCCGACTATCAGCGCCGGGTGGCGGAGAGCATCGCGGAAGGGGTGGCGGAGTTTGCGGGCATGAAAAGTGAATAAGGGGAGGATTACGCGCTTTCTTCTGAGAAGAAAGCTGTAAAGAAGCACGGGGCGAATCAGCTTGAATGCACTTTCAAGCAATTTCCGCCAGTTTAGCCTATGGTTGGCTGCAAAGAGCCGTCTGGGGCTATGAAAAAGCCGATAGCTGTCTGATTCGAGCAAGCTCGATCAGCCATCTATCGGTCTTTTTCGGAATCGCTGCGCGATTCTCGGCCTGCTTCGCATGCCGACCCAGACTCAACTTGGACTCATAGCCAAACATGGTTGCAGCCACCGCTCCAGAAAGCAGGATGTTGCGCTGATGGCAATTGTTGGGGTATCTGCGCTGCATCCCGAGCGCGAAGCGTGAGGGTCAGAGCGAAAATAAGGAAAACCCAACCGCTCCCGGCACACGGCAGTGTGCGTGCGCGTAGCGCACATAGGCCGATAGGCCCGGGAGCGCGCACAGGACAGCCTTCGCAAACGCAGACGCATACCAAACACAGTAGAAACCTACAAAAGCTCTAAACGCAGCCCTTTTCGGTTCCTTTTCGGGCGTCGAAAAGGAACGCCTTCGTTCGTTTTCTTCTCTCCCCCTGCCAATTTCTATTTTCATGAGAGAAATCCCCCTCCTCCCTCTCATTTGTTCACACACGGATTGAAATAATACGCATCCATGATATAATGAAACATCTTATCACAAGAGAGGAACCGCCATGAGCCAGCAAAACGAAGCCTTTGACATTCAAACCTACATGACCCAGGGCGTGGAGCGGGTGGTGACCGACGCGCTGAAGGCCACCTTGCGGGATCCCCGGGAGAGCGCCTTTATGCTCAAATTTGCCGCGGCCAGCCGCGCGGCCTCCAAAAAGCGCCGCAAGGCGGAGGACGCGGGGAAGCACATCCCGCCCTTCCTCATCGCCAGCATCACCAGCCAATGCAACCTGCACTGTGCGGGCTGCTATTCCCGCTGCAACCACGCCACGGTGGACGCCGCGCCGGTGGAGCAGCTGACCGGCGAAGAATGGCTGCGCATCTTTGAGGAGGCGGACGAGCTGGGCATCAGCTTTATCCTGCTGGCGGGCGGCGAGCCCATGCTGCGGCGGGACATCATCCAGGCGGCAGGCAGGCGCCCGGGCATCCTGTTCCCTATTTTCACCAACGGCACCTTTATGGACAAGGAGTATTTTGCCCTCTTTGACAAATGCCGCAACCTGATCCCTATCATGAGCATCGAGGGCGAACGGGATATCACCGACGCCCGAAGAGGCAGCGGCGTCTATGACCGGCTCATCGCCAACATGGACGAGTGCCAGCGCCGGGGACTGATTTTCGGCGCCTCCGTCACCGTGACCACCGAGAACATCCGCCAGGTGTCCAGCGACGATTTCCTCAAGAAATTGTCAGACCGGGGCTGCAAGGCGGTGATCTTTGTGGAATTTGTGCCCGTCACCGAGGAGAGCAGCGAGCTGGCCCCCGGCGACGCCGAGCGGCAATATCTGGCCGGGGAGATCGCCCGCCTGCGCCGGGAACATCCCGAGATGGTGTATATCTCCTTCCCCGGCGACGAAAAGAGCAGCGGCGGCTGCGTGGCCGCGGGCCGGGGCTTCTTTCACATCAACAGCCACGGCGGGGCCGAGCCCTGCCCCTTCAGCCCCTATTCCGACGTGAACGTGCGCAATACCTCCCTGCGGGAAGCCATGCATTCGCCCCTGTTCACCGCCCTGTGCAGCGGCGACATCCTGCTGGACGACCACGACGGCGGCTGCGTGCTCTATGAAAAGCGGGCCCAGGTGGAAGCCCTGCTGCGGAAGGGCCAATAAGCATTAAAATGTAAAAAAGCCTTCAATCGGCGGAAAGTATCCTGCCGGCTGAAGGCTTTTTTCTTGACTGCCTTTTCATTGTGAACCGCGTTTCCTTCTGCCTGTATTATCTGTCCAGTTTATGGTCAAAACTGCACAATAATATCCGCTATTTGCGCGGAAATGACCAGGGCGGACTGGTACAATAAAGATAGAAAAACAGCAAGCACAACCGATTTCCGATAGGAGAATGGATATGAGCGATTATCGCAAGGGCGGCTTCACGCTTCCGGGTGAAGCGGGATACGAGGAACTGACGCTGAAAATGGCGGAAAAATGGGGCGCGGACGTGATCCGCGATTCCGACGGCACCAAGCTGTCTCCCCGGATCGTGGAGGCGGGCTACCGCATCTACTCCACCATCTGCATCATCCGGGAGCACAACGCCTTTGCCCAGGCGCATCCCGACGCCCAGCAGCAAACCTTCCTGTCCTCCGATCCCCAGACGGCTGTTTCCGATACGCTGGAGATCGCTCCGCTGGACGGATACTTTGATGAGCAGTTCCAGCTGAACGACAGCCCCGACGCCCTGCCCTACTGGCAGGTGTGGGACAGGACGGCCAACGCCCTGGTGCCTCGGGATCAATGGGAGTGGGCGGAGGGCAAAATCACCCTGCGCGGCTGCGTGCCCTATCATCGCTATTCGGCGTCCTTCCTGGTCTGGCGCATCTGGGAAGAGATCAACATGTACAACCACACCACCAACCATTGGACCAGCGAGCATCTGCGCCAGCTGGACCCCCGCCATCCCCTGGCCTGGGAGTACCTGCAAGGCTGGCTCAAAAACTGGTGCGAAGCCAATCCCGATACCAACGTGGTGCGGCTGACCTCGCTTTTCTACAATTTTGTCTGGATCTTCGGCAGCGATCTGCGCCGCCGCAGCCGGTTCGTGGACTGGGCCAGCTATGATTTCACCGTCAGCCCGGCGGCCCTGCGGGCCTTTGAGCAGGAATACGGCTACGCCCTGACGGCGGAGGACTTCATCCACCAGGGCAAATTGCAGGCGACTCACCGCCCGCCCACGGCCCACAAGCGGGATTATATGGATTTCATCCAGCGCTTCGTGGCGGAAAAGGCCAAGGCGCTGGTGGACATCATCCACGCCTACGGCAAGCAGGCCTACGTGTTCTATGACGACAGCTGGGTGGGCATGGAGCCCTACGGCAAATATTTCGCCTCCATCGGCTTTGACGGGCTGATCAAGTGCGTGTTTTCCGGCTTTGAATGCCGTCTGTGTGCCGGGGCCGACGTGCCGGTGCATGAGCTGCGCTTCCATCCCTACCTGTTCCCCGTGGGGCTGGGCGGATTGCCCACCTTCATGGAGGGCGGCCATCCGGAGCAGGACGCCGTGGCCTACTGGCTCCACGTGCGCCGCGCCCTGGCCCGTCAATGCGTGGACCGCATCGGCCTGGGCGGCTATCTGCACCTGACCATCGGCCAGGAGCCCTTCAACGACGCCATCGAGCAGATGGGCATCACCTTCCGCCATCTGAAAGAATTGCACGCCCAGGAGGCCCCGGCGGAGCTGCCCATCACCGTGGCCGTGCTGCACAGCTGGGGCAGCCTGCGGTCCTGGACCCTGTCCGGCCATTTCCACGAGACCGACCAGAATGTCCTGATCCACATCAACGAGGCCCTGTCCGGCCTGCCGGTGAAGGTCAAATTCATCAGCTTCGCCGACGCGAAGGCGGGGGCGCTGAAGGACGCCGACGTGGTGATCAGCGCGGGCCGGGCGGGGGACGCCTGGAGCGGCGGCGACGCCTGGCAGGACCCGGAGCTGGTGGCCGAGGTGACCCGTTTCGTCTATGAAGGCGGCTGCCTCATCGGCGCGGGCGAGCCCACCGCCGCAACCGGCGGCGACACCCGCTTCGCCCTGGCCCACGTGCTGGGCGTGGATCAGGATGACGGCGCCTACGCCTGCCATGCCCCCTGGGAATTTAAAGTAGAAGAAAACGCGCCCTTCCTCATCGCGGAGGAGGCCCTGGCCCGGACCCCCGGCATCCGCCTCACCGGTCCCGATACCCGGGTGCTGCGGGCGGAGGGCAATACCCCCACCCTGACCCTGCATGCCTTCGGCCAGGGCAAGGCCGTGTATCTGGGCGGCTTTGCGTACAGCCCCCGGGCCGCCCGCATGCTGCTGGAACTGCTGCTGTGCCTGACGGGCGCGGAGGGCAAGGCCGCGGGCCTCACCGACGATCCTCTGACGGAATGCGTCTGGTTCCCGGAGCAAAAGACCCTGGTGGTGATGAACAGCGCCGACGCTCCCGTGGATGCCCGGGTAGCCCTGCCCGGCGGCCAGATCCCCGTGCATCTGGAGGCCCACGAAACCCTTTTCAAAATGATAGGATCGGATTAAAATCTCTCATTATCCGCCCGTTTATGGTCGTTTCTGCACAGTATTGATCCAAAATCAATTAGAAATAACCATGAAAAACGCATATAATAGAAGTATAAAGTGGTCGAAATAAGGCAATATCAGACATATCGGATTGCGTTTCGGCAATAATTCAGACGAAAGGGGCGGGACAGCATGCAAGTCAAAACGGTGGAGCACAGAAAACACCGCGGGTCCCTCAAAGCCTATTTTCAGAACAACTGGCAGCTGTACCTGATGCTGCTGGTGCCCATCGCGTTTGTGATCCTGTTCAAATACGCCGCCTATCCGGGCCTGCGCATCGCCTTCATGAACTACAAGCCCGCCAAGGGCTACGCGGGCAGCCCCTGGGTGGGGTTTGAGACCTTCCAGAAGATCTTCCGGGACAAGGATTTCATCCGCGCCCTGAAAAACTCCCTGGTGTTCAACTTCCTGGATCTGCTGGTGGGCTTCCCCGTGCCCATCATCCTGGCGCTGCTGCTCAACGAGCTGCGCTTCCAGCGGTACAAGAAGCTGTCCCAGACCATCCTGTACCTGCCCCACTTCCTGTCCTGGGTCATCATCGCCAGCGTGGCGCTGAACCTGTTCAAGCCCGAAACCGGCCTGGTCAACATCCTGCTGCGCGGCGCGGGGCTGATCCAGAAGGGCATCCCCTTCCTGACGGAAAAATGGCACTGGGCCGTCACCTATCTGCTCATCGGCGTATGGCAGAACATGGGCTGGGGCTCCATCATCTACCTGGCCGCCATCACCGGCATCAGCATGGACCTCTACGAAGCCGCCACCATCGACGGCGCGGGCCGCCTGCGCAAGATCTGGAACGTCACCCTGCCCTGCATCCGGGGCACCATGGTGACGCTGCTGATCATGAACCTGGGCCGCGTGATGGGCAGCAACTTCGAGCGTCTGGATTCCTTTGGCAACGTTCAGGTGAAGGATTTCCAGTATCAGCTGGCCATCTACATCTACGAAAAAGGTCTCTCCGGCGGCAATTTCAGCCGCGCCACCGCCGTGGGTCTGTTCCAGTCCCTGGTGGGCCTGATCCTGGTGCTGTCCTCCGACCGCGTCTCCAAGGCGCTGGGCGAAGACGGCCTGCTGTAAGAAGGGAGGCTGAAAAAAATGTCCGCCATTCCCGCTGAAAAGAAAACCTCGCTCTTCAAGGGCGTCAACCGGGTGCGCGTCAGCGATTTCGTCATCGCCTTCATCATCCTGCTGCTGTCCCTGACCTGCATCATCCCCTTCATCCACATCGCGGCCAAGAGCATCTCCTCCAACACCGCCGTGCTGTCCAAGCAGGTGCTTCTGTGGCCCAAGGGTCTCAACTTTGAAGCCTACGTTTCCATCTTCCGGGATGGGCAATTGACCCACTCCATGATCTACACCATCTGGATGACCTTCCTGTTCACGGTCATCGGCATGATCATCACCATCCTGGCCGCCTATCCCCTGGCCCGCCGGGAGCTGAAGGGCCGCACGGTGATCGCCTTCATCATCATGTTCACCATGTATTTCAGCGCCGGCCTGATCCCCGAATATCTGCTGTACAAGGATTATAAGCTGCTCAACACCATGTGGGTGCTGGTGCTGCCCCTGTCCTTCTCCCCCTACAACATGCTGATCATGCGCTCCTTCATCCGCTCCACCATCCCGGACAGCCTCTACGAGGCCGCCAACCTGGACGGCGCGGATCACTTCCAGATCCTGGTGCGCATCGTCATCCCCCTGTCCAAGCCCATCCTGGCCACGCTGGCCCTGTTCTACGCCGTGGGCCGCTGGAACGCCTACGCCGACGCCAAGTACTACATCACCACCAAGGCCCTGCAGCCCCTGCAGTACCTGCTGAGCAACATGGTGCTCAACTCCGGCCAGGACGCCGTGAGCCTGTCCGAGGCCGCCGCGGCGGAATCCACCCCCGAGGTTTTGCAGGCCGCCGTGGTCATGTTCGCCACCCTGCCCATCATGATGGTCTATCCCTTCGTGCAGAAGTACTTTGTGCAGGGCACCATGATCGGCGCTGTCAAAGGTTAAAACCACTCATTTGTTTCTTATGGGCTGGAGCCCTGAATATTAAAAGGAGGAAACCAAACATGAAGAAACTGCTTGCTATGCTGCTGGCGCTGTGCCTGGTTCTGGGCCTGGCTGCCGCCGCTCAGGCCGACGTGCCTGCCGACTGGGCGCCCTTCGCCGAGCGCGTGAAGATCACCGTGCCCGTGTATGACCGCTCCAAGGCCGGCTATCCCGCCGTGGACGACAACTACTGGACCCAGTGGATCCAGAAGGAATTCGGCGACAAGTACAACATCGACGTGCAGTATGTGGCCATCCCCCGCGGCGACGTGATGACCAAGTACTCCCTGCTGATCGCTGCCGACGAGACCCCCACCATCATGATGGAATATGACTATCCCAAGGTCGCCCAGTGGGCCAACGACGGCGCCATGGCCGTCATCGACCTGGACGAATTCAAGGCTGTGGCCCCCACCTTCTATCAGGCCATGGTGGACAACAACCAGCTGGGCTACACCGACATCAACGGCAAGACCTACTTCGTCCTCACCGAGCGCCCCTACTACAACACCACCTTCGCCTTCGCCAACTTTGTGCGTATGGACTGGCTGCGCAAGGTGGGCTATGATCATGTGCCCACCAGCTACGCCGAGCACAAGGACGCCATGAACAAGATGATCGAGGCCGGTCTGTGCGAATATCCTCTGGGCCTGGGCATCCCCACCTCCGCCTACATCGTGAACTTCGGCTTCCGTGATTTCCCCGTGGACGAGGCCGAATGGGCCATGCACTCCTCCCTGGGCACCCCCGGCTTCCCCTGGTATCCCACCCAGCGTCTGCTCAAACGCTACAACGATGAATATCATATGGGTTGGTATTCCAGCGAGTTCGATCTGGAGAAGAACAGCGGCGGTCAGGGTACCGACATCCTGCAGACGGACTTCATCAACGGCAAGACCTATTCCTACGGCGGCTACATCGCCAACAACATGGCCTGGCTGACCGCGTTCTATGAGAACAATCCCGATGCCGAACTGGCCATCGCCAGCCCCTATGCCGGCGTGGAAGAGGGCGTCAACACCGGCGCCATCCGCGCGGACAACCCCTTCGGCATGATCGTGGGCTTCTCCTCCCTGGCCACCAAGGACCAGCTGAAGGCCGCCTGGATGCTGATGGAATGGATGATCCAGCCTGAAAACCTCTTCGTGCTGGAGAACGGCGTCGAGGGCGAAACCTACAAGATGGGCGAGGACGGCCTGCCCGTGATGCTGGACTACACCGGCGAGCATATGCTGAACCACAACAACAACATCGACATGACCTGCCTGGTGCACGCCTCCAAGAAGGTGGGTACCATCGAGCAGACCATCGCCCAGATGAGCCCCGTGGGCCTGCCCCAGGACTTCACCGAGATGCTGATCAACAACTACTATCAGCTCAAGGAGCTGGCTGACGCGGGCAAGGCCTATTCCGATCCCGTGTTCGCCGTGGCCATCGAGAGCGAATCCGAATACAGCGCCACCCTGCTGAGCCTGTGGCAGGAAACTGGTCAAGTGCGATCCCGCCGAGTTCGACAGCCTGTACGCCGAGCTGAGCCAGGAGTTCCTGGATGCCGGCTATCAGGAGATCATGGACGAGCGCCTGGCCGCTTACGAAGCCGGCAACACCACCAAGCTGCCCGAGCTTCCCTGAACACTGAAACCATAAAAGGCGGGGCCTTTGATCCGCCCCTGTCAAGTAGACACAGGAAATATCCAAAGCGACTATACGGCACCTTGCCCCAGCGGGCAGGGTGCTTTTGCGATCCGGAGGCTGAAC
>CACZLE010000065.1 GCA_902781945.1 uncultured Eubacteriales bacterium
TGGCTTCTACTGTATACTTCGCTTTCCTCGACATGAATACTCCCCCTGAAGTTCACTGGTTTGTGTTTTTCCAGTGTCTACTTCAGGGGGAGCATATCAGTCATCCCGCCTTTTTATCTTTTGATCAGTTCGCTTTCTCCGAACACCAGGGCCCGCACGGCCTGGGCCACGCCGCCTTCGCCGCAGCGGCCGGTGACGTAATGGGCGGCCTGGAGGGCCAGGGGGCTGGCGTTTTCCATGGCCACGGCGACCCCAGCGTGGGCGAACATGTCCAGGTCGTTTTCGCTGTCGCCGATGGCGATGCTGTTTTCGATGGGCACGCCCAGGATGCGGCAGGCGCGGTCCATGCCCCGGCCCTTGCCGTTGCCGGGCAGGATGGCCTCATACCAGTTGCTCTTGGTCTGCTCCACCAGCTCCAGCTGGCCGTCAAACAGGGCGTGCTCCTCGGGAGTGGCCCGGCCATGGCCCAGCACGGTGATCTTGGTCACGTGCACGTGGGCATATTCCCCCTCGAAGGCGTTCTCCCGGGTGACGGGATGGGTCTTGTAGATGGCGTCGGGGGTGTGGATACCGTAGAGGGCGTCCTCGGCCTCAAAGAGCACGATGCGCTCCGGCCTTGCCAGATGGAAGGCCGCCACCTGCCGCAGAAAGGGCCGTTTCAGCTCGTCGCCGAAGATCTGCCGGCCCCCCATCAGCAGCTGCGTGCCGCAGCCGCAGAGGTAGCCGTCCAGATAATCCACCCCCAGCAGGGGCGCGGGCAGGAAGCCGCTGGCCCGTCCCGTGTTGATGAACACGTAGTGTCCCGCCTGCCGGGCCCGGCGCAGGGCGTCGATGTCCTCGGTGCAGGGGGCCAGGCTGTTCCAGCTCAGGGTGCCGTCGATATCCAGAAAAATGATCTTTTTGCCGTCCGTCATGCCGCGGCTCCCGTCAGCAGCATGCCCGCGAAGCCGCAGAAAATGAGCAGGGACAGGGCGTCCACGATGGTGGTGATGAAGGGGCTGGCCATGACCGCCGGGTCAAAGCCCAGCTTGTCCGCCAGGATGGGCAGGGTGCAGCCCACAAATTTGGCGATGACCACCGCCGCGAACAGCGTAAGACAAATGCAGGCGGCGATCATGGGGGGCACGCGCTCCACCAGCAGCAGCTTGCCGAAGTTGGCCACGGCCAGGGTGGCGCCGCACATGATGGCCACGCGGCATTCCTTCCACCATACGTTGAAGATATCGGTAAAGTGCAGTTCGCCCAGGCTCAGGGCGCGGATCACCGTGACCGACGCCTGGCTGCCGCAGTTGCCGCCCGTGTCCATCAGCATGGGAATAGCGGCGGTGAGGGCGATAGAGAAAGAAAGCGTATCCTCAAAATGGGTGATGATCATGCCCGTAAAGGTGGCGGAGAGCATCAGCAGCAGCAGCCAGGGGATGCGGCTCTTATACAGGGTAAAAACGGAAGTCTTGAGGTAGGGCTTGTCGGTAGGCGTGATGGCGGCCATCTTGCTGATGTCCTCGGTGGCCTCTTCTTCCATGACGTCGATGGCGTCGTCAACGGTGACAATACCCACCAGGCGGCTTTCCTTATCCACCACGGGCAGCACGTTCAGGTTGTAATCGCTGAACATGTGGGCCACGGTTTCCTGGTCCTCCAGGGTGCCGACGGAGACCACGTTTTCCTCCATCAGCTCCTCCATGGTTTGGTCCTCCCGGGCCATGACGATGGTGCGCAGGGTGACCACGCCCAGCAGCTTGCGGCTCTGGTCGATGACGTAGCAGGTGTTGACGGTTTCTTTATCCATGCCCGTGCGGCGGATGCTGGTGATGGCGTCCGCGGCGGTCATGTGGGGCAGCAGGGCCACGAACTCCGTGGTCATAATGCTGCCGGCGCTGTCCTCGGGATACTTCAAAAGCTCGTTGATGCTCTTGCGCATCTCCGGGTCCGCCTGGGCCAGGATACGGCGCACCACGTTGGCGGGCATCTCCTCCACCAGGTCCACGGCGTCGTCCATGTACAGCTCGTTGAGCACGCCCTTGAGCTCGGTATCGGAGAAGCTCTTGATCAGCGCCTCCTGCATGTCGGGCTCCATCTCCACGAAGGTGTCCGCGGCCAGCTCCTTGGGCATCAGGCGGAACAGCATGGCCGGGGCGTTCTCCGGCAAAGCCGCCAGCAGATCCGCCACCTGGGCGGGCTGCATGGTGGAGAGCACGTCCCTGAGGGTATTATACTTTTTTTCTTCCCACAGCTTTTCCACCGTGGTCTGGAATGCGGTGTTGATTTCTGACATTGTTCCTTCCCTCCGTAATCAGTTTTGTCGGCCAGGGAAGGCACGGGAGAACGATCTTATGCGGCGGGCCGTATGGACGCTGCCGCCAAGTTTCTTCGTCCGACGTCCGTGCCCGCGCTGGTGCTGCCAGTGTCCATAACGATCCTCCTTTTATACAAAATATGCCGTGCGGTCTTCCGGTAAAGACGGCACGGCGAACATGCGTTTTTTCGCTACCGTACAAGCTTCAGCATCGCCGGGCGGTGAAGCTGCATTAGACAACGCCTTGCTGTTTCGACATTGCCTGCTCATACCTGCTCGGGGTGTCTCCACCCTGTCGCGGCAGCAGCCCGTATCCCTGCGGTAGCCTTGCCTACCGGGCATTTCCACCATTCATTATACGATGGGATAAGGGCGGTGTCAATTATCTGGAAAGAAAAAATTCAGGAAAGGGATCAAAGCAATTCACAAATGAATCATCATCCGCCTTACGGCACCTGCCGCACGCTGCCGCGCTCCACCAGGCGCACGGGCAGGATCACGTTTTTGTCGGCGGTCTCCTCGTGCTGGAGCTGCTTCATGATCATATCGGTGGCCAGGATGCCCTTTTGCTCGGCGTCCTGGTGGATGGTGGTCAGGCCGGGGATGGTCAATTGGGACAGGTAGTTGTCGTCAAAGCCCACGATGGATTTATCCCGGGGCACGCTGACGCCCTTTTCCGCCAGGCCCGCCATGATGCCCGCGGCCAGGATATCGGCGGAGGCGAAAACGCCGGTGATATTGGGCAGCCGGCTCAGGCGGTGGCCCAGCTTTTTGCCCTCCTCCACGGTGATCTCCTGGGTGAACACCAGGGCGGGATCAAAGGGCACGCCAAATTCCGCCAGCGCCCGCTGATAGCCCAGCAGGCGTTTTTCGATGACGCCGCCCGGGCGGATGGAGGGCGAGGCGAAGGCGATGGCGCGGTGGCCCTTTTCCAGCAGGTGGCGGGTGGCGATGTAGCCGCCCTTTTCATCCTCCAGGCCCACGCTGTACACGCCGGGATGATCCACATAGCTGTCGATGAGCACGAAGGGGATGCCCAGATTCAGCGTGGCGGTGAAAAAATCATCCTGGAACATGCCCGTCAGCACCAGCCCGGCCAGGTGCCAGCTGCGGCTGAGGGCGTCCAGCTCGGCGGCGTCCTCCACCGAGCGCACCATCAGATAATAGCCATCCTCCCGGGTGCGCTTCTCGATGCTGTCCACAAAAGCGCTCAGGAAGGGGTCGCTCATGGTGCTGCCGGTGTTCTGGGGCGTCAGATGGGTGATGACGCCGATGATGAAGGAATGATCGTTGGCCAGGGAGCGGGCCGACATGCTGGGCACATAGTGCTCCCGTTCAATGATCTCCCAGATCTTTTTTACGCGCTCGGGGGATACGCGGCTCTTGCGGTTGTGCACCACGTTGGATACGGTGGTGATGCTCACGCCCGCTTCGGCGGCGATGTCTTTCAACGTGACCATAGTTCTCTCCGGTAATATTCAGGGTTAGATTGGAGTAACAGCACCAGTATAGCGGGTTTTGGGCGGTGGCGCAAGATTTTTTTGCGGGGAAAAGGAGACGAACGGGGGCGTTCCTTTTCGACGCCCGAAAAGGAACCGAAAAGGGCAGTTTTTATAGCGATTATTGGGTTGGCGATGGTTGGTTGCTTTCGCGTCCGTGGGAGAGGGGACGGACTTGTCAGACGCGCCTACTAAAGCGATGCTGCGCATCTGGCGCTACGCGCCTCGGCGCTGCTGGATTTCTCCTTTGTTTGGTTCATACCCTCACGCCCTGCGCTCGGGATGTTGCGCTGACGGCGATTGGTACGCCACCTGAGCAGCATCCCGAGCGCGAAGCGTGAGGGTCAGAGCGAAATTTGGGAGAACCCTACCGCTCCCGGCACACGGTAGTGTGCGTGCGCGTAGCGCACATAGGCCGACAGGCCCGGGAGCGCGCACAGGACAGCCTTCGCAAACGCAGCCGCCAACCAAACAAAGGACAAACCTATAAGCATTGTCAAGGCAGCCCTTTTCGGTTCCTTTTCGGGCGGCGAAAAGGAACGCCCCCGTTCATTCCCCCGCACACAAAAGCGGAGGCAGACTTTCCATCCGCCTCCGCAGGGGGGTGCTATTGAATTACTCCAGCTCAGCCAGGAAGTCCTTGATAGGCAGATCGCCGGGCTTGCCGGTCTCGGGCAGGGTCATGCCGGCCAGGATGGTCTCGGCGCTGGTGCAGTCGATGGGGGCCACGGCTTCGGAGAAGGTGATTTCATCCAGCCAGATAACGCACTTGGCGAAGGCGCGGATGTGGAAGGCGTTGGTCATGCCGGGGAAACCGGAGGCTTCCAGGTCGATCACCAGATCCTGCCACTCGGTGGTGATGGCGGGATGGCTGCCGTCAGCCAGCACCAGGTCGGAGAAGCGGGCCGCGTAGAACTTGCTGTCTTCGGGATGCCAGTCCATGATCAGCTTGGCTTCCTCGCCGCCCTCGGCGCCCTTAATGCGGATGGTCAGGTACTTGCAGTAGCTGATGCCGTCCAGGGCCCACATGTTCACAGCCTCGCCCCAGTTGGCCATCCAGTCGGCGGCGTGGGCGAAGTAGTCTTCCTCGCTGTCATAGTCTTCGGTGTCGAAGGCCTTGGGGCGATAGTCGATCTTGATGGCGCCGTCCTCGTTCTTGGCGCGCAGGTTGGCCCAGTTGTCCCACCACATGTTGACGCCGTTGGGCGCCAGCTCGGGCTTGCTGTTGGGGTCGCGGTCATCGAAGTTATCCCACAGGAAGGTCTCGCCTTCCGCCAGCGCGGGGGCGGCCACGGCCAGCAGCATCATGGCGGCCAGGATGATGGCAAGGAACTTTTTCATCGTGTTACTCCTCCATTTTTTATGATAGGTTTAACGCTAAACCTTTTTGTTGGCATGATTATAGCATGCCCCTATGGGCCTGTCAAGAGGCAAAAATAAAAAATATGGGAAAATTTTTTCCATTTTATCTTGCCGGATGGAAAATCCGCGTGTATAATACAGAAAAAAGGTTTAGCGTTAAACGAAACCGTGACAGGAGGGCCCCGCAGATGAAAAAAACAATCCTTCTTTTTGCCCTGTGCCTGCTGCTCATCCTTCCCGCCGCCTGGGCGCGGGCGGAGCAGCCCACCCTGCTGACCCTCTATGAGGGTCCCAGGACCATGCAGTCTTCCCAGACCGCCGCCGTCACCGTCAACGGCTATGACCTGTTCGTCTATGACGTGATGGTGAACCATGAGCACATCTGGAACGCCAACACCCAGCCCACCACCACGCCCATGACCTATTTCGATTTCGAGGGCCGGGCGGAGGTGGAGATCCGCATGCCCGGCCTGCCTCAGATAGTGGAGAGCGCCGTGGTGCAGCCCTATGCCTGGGGCATCGAGCCCGAGGTGCAGGGCGGCGCGGTGCGGTTCACCATCACCCAGCCGGGGCAGTATACCGTGGTGTTCAACGGCAGCGTCAACAAGGCCCTGCATATCTTCGCCAATCCCCTGGAGACCGACGTGCCCGACCCCGACGATCCCGACGTGTTTTACATCGGCCCCGGCGAATGGGTGATGGACGCCATCGCCCTGACGGACAACCAAACCCTGTATCTCTCCGGCGGCGCGGTGCTGCATAGCATCATCAGCGTGGCCAACGCTGAGAACGTGCGCATCTGCGGCCGCGGCCTCATCGACGGCAGCGATTACCCCGCCTGGAACCAGCCCGGCTCCTACGCCCGGGTGCCCATCGACCTGAACCACAGCAAAAACGTCACCGTGGAGGGCATCGGCATCGTCAATTCCAACTGCTGGAACTTCAATTCCTATTCCTCCAAAAACGTAACCGTCGATAACGTCAAGATCATCTCCGGACGCCAGAACGGCGACGGCTTCACCTTCCAGTCCTGCGTGGACCACGTGGTGACAAACAGCTTTGCCCGCACCTGGGACGACAGCCTGGTGATCAAAAACTATTCCGGCTCCACAAAGGGCATCACCTTCAAAAACATGCAGGTGTGGACCGACCTGGCCCAATCCATGGAGATCGGCTATGAGACCGACAAGGGATTGACCCTGGACCCCGAAATCACGGACGTGCTGTTTGAGGATATCACGGTGCTCTACAACTTCCACAAGCCCGTCATCAGCATCCACAACAGCGACGACGCCTTCGTCCACGGCGTCACCTACCGCAATATCACGGTGGAGAACGCCATGATGCAGGGCGACAACGGCAACAACAAGGAATTGATCGAAATGACCCTGCAAAATTCCTCCTGGAGCACCGTGCGGGACGAATTCGGCTCCATCGACGACGTGCTGATCGACGGTCTCACCGTGCTGAATACCGTCGACGGCAAAATCCCCGCCTCCCGGCTGGCCGGTCAGGGCGAGGACAACCGGATCACCAACGTGCGGCTGAAAAACGTCAGCATCCTGAGCGAGCCCATCACCGACCTCAAGACCCTGAAGCTGCGGACCAACGAGTTCTGCGAGAACATCACCATCGAGTAAGGAGGGCACAAAATCATGAAACGGATCTTTTGCCTGCTGCTTGCCGCGCTGCTGGCGCTGCCCGCCCTGGCCGCCTGCGAAACCATCGTGACCATCGTTTCCGCCCCGGAACAGACCGCCCCCCAGCGCCCGCCCTGCTTTCCCGATCCGGCGGATGACTATATCCCCCTGCCCGATACCGAAAACCTGGCCCAGGGCAAGCCCGTGGCCTCCGGCGCGCACACCGACGTGTACGTGGACCGCAACGTCAACGACGGCAAGACCGACACCTACTGGGAAAGCAAGGGCTTCCCGGCGGAGATCACCTTTGACCTCCAGGGCACGTATACCGTGTCCACCGTGGCGGTGTGCCTCAACCCCTCCTCCATCTGGGAGCCCCGCATCCAGGAGATCGCCGTGGAGGTCAGCCCCGACGGCGAAACCTTCACCCAGGTCGCCGCCCCGGACAGATACCAGTTTGACGCCGCCACCGGCAACCGCGTCCGCATCGATTTTGACCCCATGCCCGCCGCCTTCGTGCGGCTGATCTTCACCCTCAATTCCTCCTCCCGCACCGGCGGCGCCCAGGCGGCGGAAATCTGCGTGTACGAATAAACGGCGTTCTTTCTTCTTAGGCTGTTGCATCAAAAGCGCGTATCACATCCCGCGCGGCTTCTTTTTGCCGGATGGGAAAAACAGTTGACGGATTTCCCGGCCTATGCTAAAATAATATGTCAATTCAATTATTGATGGAGGTTTAAGTTATGAAGCACATTCAGACCCTTGATACCCGCAACCTGTGCGAGAGCGCCAAGAACGGCGGCTGCGGCGAATGCCAGACTTCCTGCCAGTCCGCCTGCAAGACCAGCTGCGGCATCGCCAACCAGCAGTGCGAAAACAAAGAAAGCAAATAAAGCTCGCACATGAATGCCGCCTTCGGGCGGCATTTTTTATAAAGGAGAACACATGATTCACCGTTATCACCTGGATGATTATTACATCGTGCTGGACACCTGCAGCGGCGGCGTGCACGTGGTGGACGAGATCGCCTACGAGCTCATCGGCCTGTACGAAAGCAAAACCAAGGACGAGATCGTCAGCGAATTGTCCCAGCGCTTCCACGAGGACCCCGCCGAGGTGGCGGAATGCTACGACCAGGTCACGTCTCTCAAGGAAAACGGCCAGCTCTTCGCCCCGGACACCTTTGAAAACATGGCGGGGGAGCTGAAGGCCCGCACCTCCGGCGTGGTCAAGGCCCTATGCCTGCACGTGGCCCACACCTGCAACCTCAATTGCTCCTATTGCTTCGCCAGCCAGGGCAAATATCACGGCGAGCGGGCCGTGATGTCCTTTGAGGTGGGCAAGCAGGCGCTGGATTTCCTGGTGGAGCACAGCGGCAGCCGCCGCAACCTGGAGGTGGATTTCTTCGGCGGGGAGCCGCTGATGAACTTCCAGGTGGTCAAGGACCTGGTGGCCTATGCCCGCAGCATCGAAAAGGAAAAGGGCAAAAACTTCCGCTTCACCCTGACCACCAACGGCATGCTGATCGACGACGACGTGATCGACTTTGCCAACCGGGAATGCAGCAATGTGGTGCTGAGCCTGGACGGGCGCAAGGAGATCCACGACCGCTTCCGGGTGGACTATGCGGGCAAGGGCAGCTGGGATCAGATCGTGCCCAAATTCCAGAAGCTGGTGGCGGCCCGGGGCGGCAAAAACTATTACATGCGCGGCACCTTCACCCATGCCAACCCGGATTTCCTCAAGGATATCCAGGTCATGCTGGACCTGGGCTTCAATGAACTGAGCATGGAGCCCGTGGTGTGCGCCGAGGATGACCCCAGCGCCCTGACGGCGGAGGATCTGCCCATCGTGATGCGGCAATATGAGGACCTGGCCCGCCTGATGCTGAAACGCTGGAAGGAAGGCCGCCCCTTCACCTTCTATCACTACATGATCGACCTCACCGGCGGCCCCTGTATCTATAAGCGCATCAGCGGCTGCGGCTCGGGCACCGAGTACATGGCCGTCACCCCCTGGGGCGACCTGTATCCCTGCCATCAGTTCGTGGGGGAGGAAAAATTCCGTCTGGGCGACGTGTGGCACGGCGTGCAGAACACCGCCGTGCGCCAGGACTTTGCGGACTGCAACGTCTACGCCCGGGAGGAGTGCCGCGATTGCTGGGCCAAGCTCTATTGCAGCGGCGGCTGCGCCGCCAACGCCTACCACGCCACCGGCAGCGTACGCGGCGTATACAAGCCCGGCTGCGAGCTTTTCCGCAAGCGCATGGAGTGCGCCATCATGCTGCAGGCGGCCATGCAGATGGAGAAGCGGTAAGAAAAACCAAAGGAGCGTCATGGTTGACATTATATCATCCATGATATATAATACAAATGGAGAAATGGCGCATACTTTTCTATGAAACTCCAGCCGGCAATTGCCCGGTAAAGGAATTTATCCGCAAGCTGAGCCCGGAAAAAAAGGCTGCGACGATTGAGGAAATCGATCTGCTGGAAGAATTTGGAACTGCGCTTGGAATGCCCCACGCGCGGCCCTTATCCAACGGCATCTGGGAACTCCGCGCCCGCGCCTCCGACGGCCTGACGCGCATCCTTTATTTCTCCGCCAGCAAGGAGCGCCGTGCCTTCGTCCTGCTGCACGGCGTGGAAAAAGATCAGCGCGTCATTAGTGATACAGACAGAAAAATCGCCTTAAAACGCAAAAAAGATTATGAGAGGAGGCCCTGACCCATGAGCGAATGGAAAGAATTTCGGGAAGAACTGATGCAAGATCCCGATGTAAAGGCCGCCTATGACGCCCATGCCGCAGATCGGGAATTGGCCCGCGCCATCATCCGTCAGCGCATGGAGCAAAAAATTACCCAGCAAGAACTGGCCGAGCGTATGCAGGTGCCCCAGGGCAACATTTCCCGCCTGGAAAGCGGCTCCCGCACCCCAACGCTGGAGACCCTGCGGCGGGCAGCCACCGCGCTGGGCGTCCCGCTGGAAATCCGCTTCGGCTCACAGACCGTGGCACTTTTTGACGGAAAAAGATAAAACAAAAACAGCCCGAAATCGTAAGCCGATTTCGGGTTTTTAAAAAAGGAGCTTTATGACCACCCCCATCATCGATTTTGTCCGCCGCTACGCGGAGAAAAACGCCGTGCGCATGCACATGCCCGGGCACAAGGGACAAAATGTCCTGGGCTGCGAGCCCTGGGACATTACCGAAATATCCGGCGCGGACGAGCTCTATCACGCCCGGGGCGTCATCCGCGAGAGCGAGGAAAACGCCGCGGCGCTGTTCGGCTCGGCGCGGACGCTGTATTCCGCCGAGGGCAGCAGCCTGTGCATCCGGGCCATGCTGTACCTGGCCTTGATGCAGGGCAGGCCGCCGGTGCTGCTGGCCGCCCGCAACGCCCACCGGGTATTGACCGCCGCCGCGGCGCTGCTGGATATCGACGTGCGCTGGCTGTATTCCGAGGAAAACAGCCTGCTCAGCTGTCCCGTCTCTCCGGCGGCGCTGGACGCGGCCATCCGGCGGGAGCAGCCCATGGCGGTGTACCTCACCAGCCCGGACTATCTGGGCAACACTCAGGATATCCCGGCCCTTTCGGCGGTGTGCCGCGCCCACGGCGTGCCCCTGCTGGTGGACAACGCCCATGGGGCCTATCTGCGGTTTTTGCCGGAGGACCGGCATCCCCTGTCCCTGGGGGCCGATCTGTGCTGCGACAGCGCCCACAAGACCCTGCCCTGCCTCACCGGCGCGGCCTATCTGCACGTGGGCAAAAACGCCCCCGCCGTCTTTGCCCAGCAGGCGGAGCGCGCCCTGAGCCTGTTCGCCTCCACCAGTCCCAGCTATCTGATCCTGCAATCCCTGGACGCGGCCAACGCCCGTCTGGCGGCGGATTTTCCCGGGCAATTGGCGGACGCCGTCCGTCGGCTCTCCGCCATCAAGGGCCGCCTGGCCGATCACGGCTATGCCCTGACCGGGGACGAGCCCCTGAAGCTCACCCTGGCCCCCAAAGGCTTTGGCTACACCGGGGACGGGCTGCACGATCTGCTGCGGGCGCGGAATATCGAATGCGAGTTTTCCGATCCCGACCATCTGGTGCTGATGCCCGGCCCGGCCACGCCCGCGGCAGACTGGCAGCGGGTGGAAAGCGCCCTGCTGGCTGTTCCCCGCCGGGCGCCCATCACCCAGGTCCCGCCGTCGCTGCCCCATCCGGCCCGCGCCTGTTCCCCGCGCCAGGCCCTGCTGAGCCCGCAGATCGAATTGTCCGTCGAAAAGGCCCTGGGCCGCACCCTGGCCGACGCCCACGCGGGCTGCCCCCCCGCCGTGCCCATCGTCGCCGCCGGGGAGATCATCGACGGGGATGCCCTCCGTTGCTTCCGGTATTATGGGTTTGACACCTGCCATGTGATCGCATAAAAAATGCCAGTCGGTTGACTGGCAATTTTTTAATCCTTCACATAGAACGTCTGCTTGGGCCCGGTATCGCGCATAAGCGTGGCCGGGTCCCGGAAACGGGACAGGTACAGCCAGGTATCGTAGAGGTCGCCTATGCAGCCGCCCAGGTGGATAGCCAGCACGGCGGCGCAGAAGGTCTTGTCCCAGGGGTTCTGGAGCAGGGCCACCGCCAGACCGAACACCACCGTGAACACGCAGAAGGGAGCCAACAGGGCGATCATGGAGGCACGGCGGTAGACGTAGATATTGGGCACGCCGCAATAGGCCACCGTGGCGGTGAAGCCGAAGGTCAGCTTTTGCCGGGTCAGCAGCTTGTAGGCCGCGCCGTGCACCAGCTCGTGCAGCACCAGGTAAACCAGCAGCGTGCCGAAGGTAATCAGATACCGCGAGAAGGAAAAGCCCTCCAGGATGTTGCCCGGACGGATGATCAGGATGAACGGGATCATCACCGCCACCATGATGACCGCCGCCGCCACGTTCAGGGTAACGCCGGTCTTTTTGTTTGCCGCGTCGATGGTAAAGGCCTCGCGGTAGCCCGCGGGCAATTCAGCTTCAAAGTGCTTCATATTTTCTCTCCATTATTTTGTAAACAGAAATTTGACGGGGGAAGGAAACGACGGGGACCTTCTCTTTCAGAGCCTGAAAGAGAAGCAGAAAGGGCAGTCTTTAAATCTGGTGGCTTAGTTAATGTTTATTTTCTTTTGCGTCCGCGGGAAAAGGAACGGACTTGTCAGACGCGCCTGCTAAAGCGATGCTACGCATCTTGCGCTTCGCGCGTCGGCGCTGCGGGACTTTTTTCTTGTATGGTTCGCCCCCTCACGCCCTGCGCTCGGGACGTAGATTTTACGCTTGCAAGGTGGGTTATCTGCGCTGCATCCCGAGCGCAAAGCGT
>CACZLE010000066.1 GCA_902781945.1 uncultured Eubacteriales bacterium
AAGAATTTCTCCCGCAGGGGTTTCGCATGGGGGAAAGGGGGAGGTATATCCGTTCAAAAGTTTTTTATCTTTGGCATATGGGTTTGTTTCATAATAAGCTGTGCAAAGACTTTTGGCGGGCGATGTTACTTAATTTGTCGATCTTTGTTGCTTCCGCCAGATTATTGGATAGGGCTTGACTTGTAGCGTGCTCCAGAAATACGCCGCAACACAAAAGATCCCAGCTTTGAGCAAGCTCAAGCTGGGACTTTTGCTTATGCGGCTATGCCGCTAAAGCAGCATTGACGTCGTCAAGCCGACGTCATTTCTGTCGCGGGGCTGCAAGTAAGTTTGGCAAATGGCTCACGCTAGTCTGGGGGCGGCCTGCGCAGCAGGCCGAGAATCGCGCAGCGATTCCGAAAAAGCCAAGAGACAGCAGATGGAGCTTGCTCCAATCTGGTGGCTCTTGGCTTTTTCATTGCCCCAGACGGCTTTCACAGTCATCTGAAGCTAAACAGGCGGAAATTGCTTGGTCGAATATCCAAGTAAATTCGCCCCGTGCTTCTTTGCAGCTTTCTTCTCAGAAGAAAGCGCGTTCTCCCCCGTCCCTTACGGCGTCACGCGGTTGGGGCCGCGGAACAGGAACATGACTTCCTTGATGGGAATGCCCAGCAGCAGCATGGTGAGGCGATCCACGCCCAGGCCGAAACCGCCGTGGGGCGGGCAACCATAGCGGAAGAAGTCCATGTAGAACTTGACGTCCTCGCCCAGGCCCTTTTCGTCGGCCTGCTTGCGCAGCTGCTCATAGCGGTGCTCGCGCTGGGCGCCGGTGGTGATTTCGGTGCCGCGCCAGATCAGGTCATAGCCCAGGGGCATGCCGTGCTCATCGCGCATATGGTAGAAAGCGCGCTTTTCGGGGCCGTAATCGGTGACGAACAGGAATTCGTGGCCGAACTTATCCATGCTCAGCTTGGCGCACAGGCGCTCGGCGTCGGTGGTCAGGTCGTTCTTTTCGCTGTCGTCCACGGTGTAGCCGTAGCGCTCCTCCAGCTCCTTGTACACATCCTGGAGCTTCATCTCGGGGAAGGGCAGGGTGGGCACGATGGTTTCCAGGCCAAACAGTTCCTTGATCTGATCGCCGTACTTTTCCTTGACGGCTTTCAGAGCGGCCTGCAGCAGCTCCGCCTCGATGTTCATGACATCGCGGAAGGAGGTGATGTAGCTCATTTCCAGGTCGAAGCCGGTGAACTCGGTGGCGTGCTTGTTGGTGAAGCTCTTTTCCGCGCGGAACACGGGGCCCACCTCGAAGATACGGTCAAAGCCCGCGGCCATGGCCATCTGCTTGTAGAACTGGGGGCTCTGGCTCAGGTATGCCTTGCGGTCAAAGTATTTGAGCTCAAACACGTCGGAGCCGGACTCGGAGGCGGCGGCAATGAGCTTGGGGGTGTGGATCTCCAGGAAGCCCCGCTCCAGCAGGAAATTGCGCATGGCGGCCACCAGCTCGGTCTGGGCCTTGAAGATCAGGGTGTTGCGGTCGGAGCGCAGGTCGATCCAGCGATAGTCCAGGCGGCTGTCGATGGCCGCGTCCTTGCTGATGGGCAGGGGCTCGGCGATGGACTCGATCTGCATGGATTCGGGCAGCATTTCAATGCCGCCCATCTTGACGTAGCTGTTTTCCACCACGGGACCCACGGCGGTGATGACGGATTCGACGGTGAGCTGATCCACGATGGCAGCCACCTCGGGATACTTTTCCTTTTCCACGGTCAGCTGCATGCGGCCCGTGTAATCCCGGATCACCAGGAAGGCCATGGTACGCTTATTGCGGATGTTTTCCACAAAGCCCTGGATCTTGTTGACTTCGCCGATTTTGAGATGGGCGATCAAACTTCTTTCCATTTTCTTTCTTCCTTTCAAAGCAGAGCGGCAATGGACGCTGCCGCGTTTTCACAGGGGATCTCGGTTTCCTCACGGGTGGCCAGGTTGCGCAGCTTGACGACCCCGCGGGCCAGCTCGTCTCCGCCCACCAGGGCGATATAACGGGCCGCGATCTTATCGGCGAACTTAAACTGGGCCTTGAGGCTGCGCCCGCATACGTCTTCTTCGGCCTTTACGCCCGCTTCGCGGAGCTGCTGGCAGAGCAGGAAGCTCTGCTCCCGGGCTTCCTCGCCCAGGTTGGCCACGTAAACGTCGCACAGGGGAGGCTGCGGCAGCACGACGCCCTGGTTTTCCAATTCCATGATGATGCGCTCGGTGCCGATGCCAAAGCCCGCCGCGCAGGTGGCGGGGCCGCCCAGCTGCTCCACCAGGCCGTCATAGCGTCCGCCGCCGCAGAGCGCCAGGCCCTCGCGGCCCCGGGTGACCATGACCTCGAACACCGTCTTGGTGTAATAATCCAGGCCGCGGACGATGTGGGTATCCACCTGGAAGGGGATATCCCGGGCGGTGAGCAGCTTTTGCAGCTGGTCAAAATGCTCCCGGCAGTCGTCGCACAGATATTCCAGCATGGAGGGCGCGTCCTTCACCAGCTCCTTGCAGGTGGGCACTTTGCAGTCCAGCACCCGCAGGGGGTTGCGGTCCAGGCGCTCCCGGCAGTCCTCGCACAGTTCGTTCACATGGCCGGAGAGATATTCCTTCAGGGCCGCGTGATACTTGGGACGGCAGTTGGGGCAGCCGATGGAATTGATGTTGACGGACAGGCCTTTGAGGCCCAGATCGCCCAGGATGCCAAGCAAGGTGCTGATCAGCTCCGCCTCCACCACGGGAGACTTGCCGCCAAAGCACTCCATGCCAAACTGGTGATGCTCCCGCAGGCGTCCCGCCTGGGGCTTTTCATAGCGGAAAACCGGGGTGTTGAGATAATACATCTTGCAGGGCAGGGTATCGGCGAACAGGTGATTTTCGATCAGCGCGCGCACAGCCCCCGCCGTGCCCTCGGGCTTGAGCGTGATGCTGCGGTCTCCCTTGTCCTTGAAGGTGTACATTTCCTTCTGCACGATGTCGGTGGTATCCCCCACCCCCCGCAGGAAAAGCTCGGTATGCTCAAAAACGGGCGTGCGGACCTCCCGGTAGCCCGCCAGCGCGGCCCTGCGCCGCATGATGCCCTCGATGGTCTGCCAGATATGCGCGTCCTGCGGCAGCATATCCCGGGTGCCCTTGGGCGCCTGTGTCAGCAATGTGATCCCCTCCTGATGAAATAAATAGCCCCATGCTTGCGCATGGGACGAAATTTCTTTCGCGGTGCCACCCAGCTTGCATCCAAGCCGGATGCCGCTTTCTCTTCCTTAACGCGGAAAAACGCCTGCCTGCGCAGGAGGCTCGGGGATTGTCAGTCCCGTCGTCGCCAAGGCATATTATACCTGCGCAGGGGGCGTTTGTCAAGAAATGGCGCAATTTATCCGTTGGTGGTCTGGCTGAAGGAGGTGACGCTGCTGTTCTTTTCCAGGAAAGCGAAGATCTCCTCCTGCTTGACGCTGGCGTTCATCTTGACCAGCATGGAATAGGAGGTGGTGCCATCGATATTATGCGTGATGCTGGTTTCCATCACCTGGGCATGCCAAGCCTTGAACTGGCGGGTCAGGGCGCTGCGGAAGCCCGCGTCATCGCTGACGGTGATCTCAATGCGGTTGTTTTGATACTGGTCGTTGAGGACGGGCAGGCGATGCATGATGATCTGGATCAGCAGCACCACGATGGTGGCGAAGATGCCCAATACGTACATGCCCGCGCCCAGCGCCAGACCGATGCCCGCGGTGGCCCACAGGCCGGCGGCGGTGGTGAGGCCTTTGACCATGGAGCCCTGCTTGAAGATGACGCCCGCGCACAGGAAGCTGATGCCGCTGACCACCTGGGCCGCAATACGGGCGGGGTCCGCGCCGCGGGTGCCAAAGAAGGTGACGCCCGCCGCGTCGGTCAGATCAGCAAAGCCATATTTGGACACGATGATCATGAGGCAGGAGGTAACGCACACCAGCAGGTGGGTGCGCACGCCGGCTTCCTTGAGGCGGTGGCTGCGCTCCACGCCAATGACGGCGCCGCAGCCGCAGGCGCCCACCAAGCGGAGGAAGAATTCCAGGTACTGAAGCAGGGAAATGTGTTCGTTCATCAGGTCGAGCAGCATAGAATAGACTCCTTTTAAATACGCAGCCTAAGCTGTATAAAATATTAGCAACATGTAGATTATAGCCAAATTTTGACCGGATTGCAATGTCCAGATTGGTATATTTTTATAAATCATCCCGACCAAGCCACTAAGTGTTCCTTTTTGCGCGCTTTATTTTGACAACCTCTTTTTTGCATGTTATAATGAAGCATGTCGCCCGCTGCATGAGAGGCGCAGAAGGAGCAAAGGCATGGCCCGCAAGCTGACGCAGTATAAATACTACCCTGTGATCCGCGATTATTGCATGATCCTGATCGGGGCGCTGATCACAGGCGCTTCCTATACCTATTTCTTTATCCCCAACAACATCGCCCCCGGCGGCATCACCGGCGTGGCTACAGTTCTCAACCATCTGATCGGCTGGCCCCCGGTGGGCACGCTGAGCTTCCTGCTCAATATCCCCCTGTTTCTGCTGGGATATAAAAGCGGCGGGAAGCTGTTTGTGCTCCGTTCCTTTATCGCCATGATGCTTCTGTCCCTGTTCATCGACATTCTGCCCGGCGGCCCCATCACCGACGACGGCATGCTGGCCAGCATCTTCGGCGGCATATTTCTGGGTCTGGGCCTGGGGCTGGTGCTGCGGGCGGGAGCCACCACCGGCGGCACCGATCTGGCCGCTCAGATGGTGCACAAGCGCCTCAGCTTCATTTCCGTGGGCACTTTCCTCTTTGCCATCGACTGCATGGTGATCACAATGGCCGGCCTGGTATTTGACGTGCAGGCGGCGCTGGTGGCGCTCATCGCCCTGTACGTATCCACCAAGGTAATGGATACGATCATCAAGGGCTGGAATACCGAGGAGCAGATGATGATCATCTCCGACAAAGCCAAGGAGATCGCTCATCGCATCAACACCGAAATGGACCGCGGGGCCACCTTCATCGAGGCCACCGGCGCTTATACCGGCGAAAAGCGCGGCATGATCTACTGCGTGGTGACCCGCGCCCAGATCATGCAGATCAAATCCATCGTGGGCAGCGCGGACCCCCACGCCTTCGTCACCGTGTCCGCCGCCCACGAGGTGATGGGCGAGGGCTTCAAGCAATTTTCCAGCAAGGATTAAAACGGCGGATGGAACATTGTTCCAGCGTTCCGGGAGAAAACCCCGCCAATGCGGGACATGGGTGGAAAACCGTGGAAAACAGGCGGTTTTCTGTCAGATATTGCCAGGGAATACCGGGATAAAACAGCAATTAACAGGCGTTTTTATGGCAGCGATGCAAACGCACCGCAAAAATCAAAGGAGGGTGTAACCATGAGGAACCCGAAGAAATACGTTCGCACCGTTTCCGCCGCGCTGTGCTCGCTGCTGATCCTGACCAGTGTGCCCGCCCTGGCCGATACCTACGCCACCGTGCAAGGCGGCGGCCTGAACCTGCGCCAGACCGCCTCCACCCAGGCCAAGGTGCTGGGCCAGTATCCCACCGGCACCTGGATCGCCATTCTGGAGAAGGGCGACACCTGGAGCCATGTCAAGGTCAACGGTAAGACCGGCTACATGATGAGCAAGTACCTGGCCCCCGCCACCAACAGCACCATGTACGTATCCACCAACACCGGCGTGGGCCTCAACCTGCGCACCGGCCCCAGCATGGACGCCGCCATTATCACCTCCTTCCAGCCCGGCACCGCCGTGACCGTGCTGAAACGGGGCCGCGGCTGGCACTATGTGTCCGTGAGCGGCGAGAAGGGCTACATGGGCAGCCAGTACCTGGTGGAGCGCAAGAAGAACGAGGACGTCGGCAAGCCTGACAACGGCTCCTTCCAGGCCAAGCTGTATAATCCCAACGGCGGCAGGATCGTCAATTTCCGCCAGGGCGCGGGCCTGAACGCCAAGATCATCCGCGCCTATCCCGTGGGCACGCCGGTGACGGTGCTGGAGGAAGGCGCCAACTGGTGCAGGGTGCGCATTGAAGGCCAGACGGGCTATGTGAGCACCTATTTCCTCAAACGCTGAAAAAGATCATAAAAACGGCGTCGGGCAGTCCCGACGCCGTTTTTTACGCTTGCAGCAATATATTTTCCGCCTCCTGCATGGCCTGTTCCACCCGGTCGCAGAAGGCATCGAAGTCCGGGTCCTCCCGCTGCGCCTCGGGATGGCTGAGGAACCATGCCACCGAGCGGGCCGCGCCCTCCCGGAAGGAGGTATAGCGGATGGGCGCGATGCCCGTATCCCGATACACCTTGGCGTTGTCAAACTGCACGCTGTTGCCCTTGTCCCCCAGCAGCGCCCCTGCAAAATCATACTGGGGGCATTTGGCCAGCAGATGGGCCGGGATATAGCAGGGACGGTATTCGGCATGCAGCAGGTCCGCCAGGATGCGGTAGACTTCATTCCAGGTGATGCTTTGATCGCTGGTGATATGATAGGCCTGGCCGATGGCCCGGGCATTTCCGCACAGGCCGCAGAAATACAGGGCGAAATCCTCTGCCGTGGTCAGGGTCCACAGGGTCTCGCCGTCCGCCGCCACGGGCACGGTTTTGCCCTGCTGCATGCGGCGCAGCATCTGCCACGCGCCCTTGTCCCCATGGATCTGCACGGGCAGGCTCTTTTCGCCGTAGGTATGGCTGGGCCGCACGATGGTGACGGGGAAGCCGTTTTGATGATATTCCGCCATCAGCAGCGCTTCGATCTCCGCCTTGTTGCGGGAATACTGCCAGTAGGGATTGATCAGCGGCGTTTCCTCAGTGATGGGCAGGGCAGGCACGGGCTTCTGATAAGCCGATGCCGAGCTGATAAAGATATACTGCTTTGTTTTGCCGGTGAACAGCCGCAGGTCCCGCCGGGCCTGGTCCGGGGTGAACACGATGAAATCCGCCACCACGTCAAAGGCTTCATCTTGCAGCAGACGGCGGATGCCGTCCTCATCCCCCATATCGCCCACCAGCACCCGCGCGCCCGCAGGCGCAGGCTTGTTGCCGCGGTTGAGCAGGGTGATCTCCCAGCCGGTGTCGATCAGCCGCTCCACCACGGCGCTGCTGATGGTGCCCGTTCCTCCGATGATCAGCGCTTTCATGTTCAATTCCCCCTTTGGCCATTTTTCTCCCATTATACGGGGGATTGGGAAAGAAAGCAATAGATTTCGCCGCTTTTCCCCTTGAATTGTATCCCGTGTCATGGTAAAATAAAGCATCAATACAGGAGGTATTGCGAAATGAAAAAGTTTCTGAACGAATTCAAAGAATTTGCCATGCGCGGCAATGTGGTGGATATGGCTGTTGGCGTCATCATCGGCGCTGCCTTCGGCAAGGTGGTCACCGCTGTGATCGACATCTTCCTGACCCCCATCCTGGAAGCCCTGCCCAAGCTGGAGAACGGCGGCACCGGCTTTGTCGGCAGCCTGATCTCCTTCTGCGCCGTGCTGGTGGAGTTCATCCTCACCGCCCTGGTGCTGTTCCTGATCATCAAGGCCATGAACAAGGCCAAGAGCCTCAAAAAGAAGCCCGAAGCCAAGCCCGCCGCTCCCACCACCAAGGTTTGCCCCTTCTGCCAGAGCGAGATTTCCATCAAGGCTACCCGCTGCCCGCACTGCACCAGCGAACTGAAATAACAGAAAGAATACATCCGGATGAAATTTACAGATTTCTTCTGGGATTTTGATGGCACGCTGTTTGATACGTATCCGCGTATCAACTGTGCCATTCAAAATGCCCTGAAAGACTGCAATATCACGGTTTCTCTGGAAACCATTGAGCCCCTTTCCAAGGTGAACGTGCGCCACGCCATCGACACGCTGGCGGGAGACAAGGCCAAAGCCGTCGCCGCGCGCTATGAAGCCCACGAGCCGGAGGAGGGGTTTGATTCTATGCGGCCTTATCCGGGGGTTTTGCGTCTGCTGCGCTCTATCTGCGAGCACGGCGGGCGCAATTATTTATATACCCACCGGGGAAAGAGCAGCCTGGAGGCTCTGGAACACTATGGCATGACGCCCTGCTTTGCGGACGCCGTGACCAGCGAAAACGGCTTTCCCTCCAAGCCCGCGCCGGACGCGCTGCTGTACCTGATGGAAAAGCACCGTCTGGACCCGGCGAAATGCGTGATGCTGGGGGATCGGGATATCGACCTGGGCAGCGGCAAAAACGCGGGCATGGCCTGCGCGCTGTTCGATCCGGGCCACTATTACGATGCATACGATACGCCGCTGCGCTATACGGACATGTTTGACCTGATGGCGGACCTGGTGTGGGAAGGCAGGGCCGAGGATCTGCGCGTGTCGGATATGCTGACGTTGCAGCAAAAGCTGCAAAGCATGCACCCGGAATGGGGCGGCAATCACCCGGACAAGGCGGTGGGCCAGACGCTGTGGCTGGTGGGCGAACTGGGCGAAGTGATCGACATCCTGAAAAAAGTGGACGCGGAGCACCTGACGGCCCCCGGCGAAAACCGTCAGCGGCTGGTGGAGGAATTGGCGGACGTGAGCATGTATTTTCACGATCTGCTGGATTGCTACGGCATCACGGCGGAGGAATTCAGCCAGGCCTATTACGGCAAGATGGAGCGAAATTTCCATCGGAATTACCTGAAGGAGCACAAGGATCGTTACGGCGTTTAAGGAGGCGGCAGCATGCAGCGGCGCATCACCAAACCCGGATTTCTGCACGACGAAAACGGCTATCTGACCCAAACGGGCTATGCCACAAGTCTGATCCTGAATTATGCCCGGGACCGTGTGAAGGCCCATCCCCTGCGGCTCAAGGAATGGGATTACTATTACGTTGGCAATGATAATTACGGCCTGGCGCTGACGGTGGCCGACAACGGCTACATGAGCATGGACAGCATTTCCTTTCTGGATTTCGGAAAGAACAGCCAGGGCACCTACAGCCGCATGAACATCCTGCCGAGGCGCCGCAACCTGCCCCTGACCAGCGTCCAGGGCGATATCCATGCTATGGGCCGCGATTATGAGATCCATTTTCTGAACGACGGCAAAAAGCGCCAGCTGTACGGGCACATGGAGAACTTCGGCAAGGGCCGCACGATCCTGTTTGACCTGACCCTGACCGATACGCCCCGGGACAGCATGGTGATCGTGACGCCCTTCCCCAACAAGCCCAAGGCCTTCTACTACAATCAGAAGATCAACTGTCTGCGGGCCGAAGGTAAGGTGGTGCTGGGCGAGGAGGAATATCTGTTTTCCCCCGCCACGGCCTTCGGCGTGCTGGACTGGGGGCGGGGCGTGTGGACCTATGACAACACCTGGTACTGGGGCTCCGCCAGCGGCATCGCCGAGGGGCATCGGTTCGGCTTCAATATCGGCTACGGCTTCGGCGATACCAGCGCCGCCAGCGAAAACATGCTGTTTGTGGACGGCATCGCCCACAAGCTGAGCCGCGTCGCCTTCAACATTCCCACGAAGGACGGCAAGGAGGACTACCTTTCCCCCTGGACCTTCACCAGCGACGACGGACGGTTTGAAATGGAATTCACGCCCATAATGGACCGGGCCGCCTGCATCGATCTGAAGCTGCTGATATCGGACCAGCATCAGGTATTTGGCCGGTTCAGCGGACGGGCCGTGCTGGACGACGGACGGGTGATCCAGGTGCGGGAGCTGACCGGCTTTGCTGAAAAAGTGCACAATAAGTGGTAAGGAGTTTTTTTCTATGTCTTTTGATATCGCGTTGCAGGCCGCCATCGATCAGGAAAAACGGCGGCAGATCGACCATTTGGAGCTGATCGCCAGCGAAAACTACGCCAGTCCGGACGTGCGGGCGGCCATGGCCACGGTGCTGACCAACAAATACGCCGAAGGATATCCCGGACGGCGGTATTACGGCGGCTGCGAATATGTGGACGTGGTGGAAAACCTAGCCCGGGAACGGGCGTGCGCGCTGTTCCAGGCAGAGCACGCCAACGTGCAGCCCCACGCGGGCAGCCAGGCCAATATGGCGGCCTATATGGCCCTGCTCCAGCCCGGGGACACGGTGCTGGGCATGAGCCTCAACAACGGCGGGCATCTGACCCACGGCTCGCCGGTGAATTTCAGCGGCAAGCTCTATCATTTTTACGGCTACGGCACGGACAGTAACGGCTTTATCGATTATGACGCCGTGCGGCGGCAGGCCCTGGAGCTGCGTCCCCGCCTGATCGTAGCGGGAGCCTCCGCCTATCCCCGGGCCATCGACTTTGCCGTTTTCCGGGAGATCTGCGACGAGGTAGGCGCTTATTTCATGGTGGATATGGCACACATCGCGGGATTGGTGGCGGCGGGCGAGCACATGAGCCCCGTTCCCTACGCCGACATCGTGACCACCACCACCCACAAGACCCTGCGCGGGCCCCGGGGCGGCCTGATCCTCTGTAAAGCGGAGCACGCCAAGGCGGTGGACAAGGCCGTGTTTCCCTGCACCCAGGGCGGTCCGCTGATGCACATCATCGCCGCCAAGGCCGTGTGTTTGCAGGAAGCGCTGCAGCCGGAATTCAAGGAATATCAGCGGCAGATCGTCAAAAACGCCCAGGCGCTGGCCCAGACGCTGCTGGACGGCGGCGTGGATCTGGTGTCCGGCGGCACGGACAACCATCTGATGCTGCTGGACCTGCGCAGCCGCGCCATGAGCGGCAAGGAGCTGGAGGATCGGCTGCACGACGTGAACATCACCGTGAACAAGAACATGATCCCCGACGATCCCCGCAAGCCCAACGAAACCAGCGGCGTGCGCATCGGCACCCCCGCCCTGACCACCCGGGGCATGAAGGAGGACGCCATGCGCGCCGTGGGCCAATGCATTCTGGATGTCATCGACAGCCGCCGCAGCCCGGAGGCCATCCGCGGCACCGTGAAGGAGCTGACCGACGCATACCGCAATTTTCTGGAGGACTGAGCATGAACCGCTATCCGTTTCTGGACGAATTGCTGAAAAGCTATCCCGGCACGGCCTGGGATTTCAAGGCGGAGTGGGGCTGGGACCGCTATCAGGTGGGCGGAAAAATGTTCGCCGCCACCTGCAAGCCCGGGGACGAGCATCCCGTGTATGGCGGCCATCCCCTGCTGACCCTCAAGTGCGATCCCCTGCGCAGCCAGGCCCTGCGGGAGCAATATCCCGATATCCTGCCCGGCTTTTATATGGACAAGCGCAACTGGATCTCCGTTTTTCTGGACGGCAATGTGCCGGAGGATGTGGTGCGGCAGCTGTGCCAGGAGAGCTATGAGCTGGTGTTCGGGAAGCTGACCAAGAAGATGCAAAGAGAAATCATGGCAAAGTGGGGTGTTGTTTTTCGCCAAACTTACTTGCAGCCCCCGCGACAGAAATGACGGCTTTAAGCCGTCAATGGTGCTTTAGCACCATAGCCGCATAAGCAAAAGACCCAGCTTGAGCTTGCTCAAAGCTGGGTTCTTTTGTGTTGCGGCGTATTTCTGGAGCACGACGCAAGTCAAGCCGAATCTAATTAACTGGCGGAAGCAACAAGGATCGACAAAGTGAGCAACATCGCCCACCAAAAGTCTTTGCTCAACTTTATTATGAAACAAACCCATATGCCAAAGATAAAAAACTTTTGAACGGATATACCTCCCCCTTTCCCCCATGCGAAACCCCTGCGGGAGAAATTCTT
>CACZLE010000067.1 GCA_902781945.1 uncultured Eubacteriales bacterium
GCGGAAATTGCCTGAAAGTGTATCCAAGCCGATTCGCCCGCTGGAGTCCAGAGGTCGAAGACCTTTGGCGCAGAGCTCGAGGCCGCGGAGGCCTCGAACAATTCCCCTCCCCGTCAAATTTCTGTTTTCAGGACACGCCTTCCCTATCTCCTTTTATACAGCACCAGTTCGGGATCCGCTCCATCCTTTCCATAGGTGGAGATCAGGATGAAATCCATATTAGCCAGCACGCCGAAGCAGCGGTCGCCGCCAAACAGCGACGGCAGCTGATTGCCCAGATAGGTCGTCTGGTCATTGAGGAATTTGACCTGCTGGCCGCTGGGGAGGCGATACGGCAGATTGACATACTTGCCCACCAGGGCGTTGAGCTTTTCCAGCTTGGGCATGCCCTCGATGCACAGGGCGTTGATTTCATCCATCAGCTGCCGCTTGAAGGCCTCAAACTGCCCGTCGTCGCTGAGTTCCTCGTATCTTTTCCAGTAATCCAGCTTGGGCAGCGCTTCCTTCAAATAGGCCCGGGCCTGCTCCTCGGAGAAGTTTTCATTGACCATGTTTTTTACGCAGACGTCGATCAGATCATCCATGTTGCTGTACATATAGGTCCCGTCCGCGTAGCACCACTGGCAATAGTTTTCGTTGGGCGTGCCGTCCTGCTCGTGGCTGATGATGGCGTCCTCCAGCGGCATGCCGCAGCATTGGCAGATCAGCTGATGGGGCGACCCCAGCAGCGTATTGATGGAGACGTTATACAGCCTGGACAGGAGCTTCAGCGTTTCCGTATTGGGCACGGTCTCGCCGTTTTCCCAGCGGGACACCGCCTGGCGGGTGACAAAGACCTTTTCGGCCACATCGTCCTGGGACAGGCCCTTCTTTGTTCTGAGCCTGTAAAATACGTTCTGGGAATCCATGCAAACGCCTCCCTGCCTTTTTTCTGTATTGTATACCAGCGGGGCACGGAACACAAGCAACTGGCTGTTGCTAAGAAAAAAGAGTAAAAAAATATCCATCCACCGCTTCCGCGGCAAATGGACGGCGCCTGATCGGGGATCGGCTTACTTGGCGGCCAGCGCTTTCTCCAGCTCGTCAATGCCCAGCTCCACTTCTTCCACGAAGGTCTTGTTCTCCGCCGTGGTCAGAGGCTCCTCATCCTCCAGCTTCGTCCAAATCTGATTCAAAGTCATATCCATGACCCTCCTTTACTGCCCGGGCTTTCCGCCTGAGCAGAGCGCATTGTAGCAGCATCCGGGGCGTTTGTCAACCGATTTTGCGAATTTTTCACAGGAAAGTCATTTTGCATGGCTGAAACGGCAGGAAAGAGACGCAAAGCGGCATCTTGCCAAATGCCGGGGAAAGCGATATGATATCCCCGCAATCTTGCCGGAGGGAAGGAAAGCGCATGCAGTATTGGAAGCAAAAAAACATGCCCCGCCGCGTCCTGGTGATGCTGCTGGGCATTGTGATCATGGGGATCGGCGTGGGGATGTTCAAGCTGGCCCTGCTGGGCAACGATCCCTCCACCGCCCTGGTGATCGCCATTGGGGATCGGATCGGGGTGGATTTCTCCCTGGTGCTGATCGTCATGAACCTGCTTTGGTTCTCGGTGGAGGTTCTTTTTGACCGGAAGCTCATCGGCATCGGCACCTTCGTCAATTGGTTCTGCGTGGGGCCCATCGCCTCGTTTTTTGAACGGGCCATGCGCGGGGCCTTTGGCGCGCCGGAAGCGCTGGTCCAAAAGCTGGGCGTCATGCTGCCCGCCATCCTGGTGCTGTCCTTCGCCTGCGCCCTGTACCAGACCGCCGACGTGGGCATCGCGCCCTATGACGCGCTGTCCATCGTATTATCAAAAAAGGTGAAGCCCGCCTACTTCTGGTGCAGGATCTTCACCGATTCGCTGTGCGTGGTCATCGCCTGGGCCCTGGGCGGATTGATCGGCCTGGGAACCCTGGTTTGCGCCCTGGGCCTGGGGCCCTTTATCAGCTTTTTCACCCGGCACGCGGCCCAAAGGCTGGTGGGCGTCACACCCCGTGGGTCAAATCCTTGACCCATTTATATTTTCTGAAATGATACATGACCCAGGGGATCTTGCCCACCTCGTCCAGACAGGTGCAGGCGTACACTGCCAGCACGGGCCAATGGAACACGAAGGCCCCCAGAACGGCCAAGGGAATGGCCAGGCCCCACATGCATACGGCCAGGCTGTACATATCAAACAGCGTATCGCCGCCCGCGCCGAAAACGCCGTTGATGGTCACGGTATTGACGGAACGCCCGATCATGTAGATGGCCATAATGATCATCATGCCTGTCAGATAGCTGCGGGCGGTGTCCGTCATGATCATGAAGCGCACCACCAGCGGTGTCACCAGCAGCACCACGGCGGTGGAGAAAAAGCCGATGACGAAGGAGAGGTTCTTGAGCCGCTGCCCATAGAGCTTGCCGCGCTCCAATTGGCCCGCGCCCAGCTCGTTGCCCACCATGATGCCGCCCGCGCTGCCAATGCCGTTGCACAGGCAGCAGATCAGGTCGCGCACCACCGCCGCCACGGAATTGGCCGCCGCCGCGTCACCGCCCATATGGCCTACGATGGCCGTATAGGAGGTGAAGCCCACGCCCCAGAAGAGGCCGCCGCCCAGCAGGGGCAGGCAGCACTTGCGGAAATCCCGGCCCAGCGGACGATTGCGATGCAGCAGGCGGGACCAGACGGGGCGCAGATAGCCGTCCTTCCGGGAAACGATGACGCACAGGGCCAACTCAATAAACCGGGCGCACAGGGTGGCCAGGGCCGCTCCCCGGGCGTCCATGGCAGGAAAGCCCAGCAGGCCAAAGATGAAAACGGCGTTGAGCAGCACGTTGATCACCACCGCGCCGGAGCTGATCCAGGCGCTGGCGGCGGCGTGATCGCTGACCTTCATCATGGTCAGATAGCATTGGGAAATGCCGGTAAGCAAATAGGACCAGCCCGCGATTTTGAGGTACTCCGCGCCGATCTCGATCAGGGCGGGCTCATGGGTGAAGGCCAGCATCAGGTATTGCGGGATCAACACGCAGGCCGCGAAGAACACCAGCGACACCAGGCCGGACAGCCGCAGCATCATATGAAAAATATCGTGCATGGCGGCTTCGTCCCGCTTGCCCCAATACTGGGCCCCCAGGATGCCGCCCGCGCTGGTGACGGACATGAGGATCATATTTTGCACAAACTGCACCTGGGTGGCCAGGGACACGGCGGCCATGGAATCCTGGGCGATGCGGCCCAGCATGATGGCGTCGCCCGCCGCCACGGCGGCCAGCATCAGGCTTTGCAGGGAAATGGGCACGGTAAGATGGATCAGCTTCTGATAAAAAATGGGGTCCTTCCAGCTTTTTGATTTCATGGGCGTTCATCCTTCCAACATAATCCATCAAGGATTATATCAAATAACCGCGCCCATGAAAAGTGATTCCGCGGAATCTTTACTTTTTTCGGGGAAAAGCCTATAATAGATCGAATCAAAATTCCCGGAGGCAACCGATGAACACCCTGCTTTTACCGGCCAGCGACGACAGCGTCGCCCAGGCCGCTGATCTGATAAAAAACGGAGAGCTGGTGGGCTTTCCCACCGAGACGGTCTATGGCCTGGGCGCGGACGCCCTGAACGCCCGGGCCGTATTGGACATTTTCGCCGCCAAGGGCCGCCCCGCCGATAACCCGCTGATCGTGCATATCGCCCGGTGGGAGGAGATGGAGCCCCTGTGCCATGTGAACGGCATGGCCCGCAAATTGGCCGACGCCTTCTGGCCCGGGCCGCTGACCCTGATATTGCCCAAGAAGGAGCTTGTCCCCCGGGAAGTGACGGCAGGGCTGGACAGCGTAGCCATCCGCATGCCCTCCCATCCCGTGGCCCGCGCGCTGATCGAAAAAAGCGGCTGCCCCATCGCGGCCCCCAGCGGCAATCGTTCGGGCCGTCCCAGCCCCACCCTGGCCCGGCACATGATGGAGGACATGGATGGGCGCATCCCTCTGATCCTGGACGGCGGGCCCTGTGACGTGGGCGTGGAGAGCACGGTGGTGGCCCTGACGGGCGACGTGGCCACGGTGCTGCGTCCCGGCGGCGTGACGCCGGAGATGATCGCCGCCGTGCTGGGCGAGGTGCAGGTGGCGGACAGCGTCATGCGCCCCCTGAAGGAAGGCGAGGCTGCCCCCTCCCCCGGCATGAAGCACAAGCACTACGCGCCCAAAGCCCATATGACCCTCTACGAAGGGGAGGCCGAAGCCGTGGCCCGGCGGATCAAGGAAGAATATGACTGCCTGGACGGGGCGGAAAAGGGCCTGATCCTGGCTGCCAGCGGCCATCTGGCCCTGTACGGCAGCCGGAGCTGCGCCGATCTGGGCCAGGACGAATGGGCAGCGGCCCACAATATCTTTGCCCTGCTGCGGCAGGCGGACGCGGACGGCGTGACCCGGGTGTTCAGCGAAAGCTGGCCGGAAAACGGCGTGGGCCTGGCCGTGATGAACCGCATGGCCCGGGCGGCGGGATTCGATATCGTGCAGGTTTAAGGAAGCCTGGCCAGCACCGCCAGCAAGCCCAGGCCGGGCAGGCCCAGCAGGCTGACGCAGGCCACGTTGACGGCGTTGACGCCGATCCCGAGCCCTGGGATCAGGGCGCAGGCAATCAGCGTCCACAGGGCGCAAAGGGACCGGGTCAGGCCCCGATGAAAGCGGCTGCCCACCCGCACGCGGATACAAATTACCGCCAGCAGCAAAAAGAAAACCAGCGTAAAAAGAAGCGAAATCACGGTCACACCTCGCTTTCCTTCCATTATATGCAAAAAAGCTGCAATCTTTGCCATTGTTTTTTGCCTGTTTTTCCATCCGAACCCGCTTGACAAAATTCGCGGCAAGTGATACAGTAGGCGCAAGTTCACAGAAACCTTTGATTAAGAGAAGTAGTTCGGACGCTGACCCCAAAGAGAGCCGCCGACGGTGGGAGTGCGGTGGGTACCAGGCCGGATGAATGGACTTATGAGGGCGGCCGAAAGCGCGGGGCGCGAGTAGCAGCCGACGGGTTCCGCACCCGTTATCAGGGCGGCGCATATGGATGTATGCGAAAAGAGCGCGTTCCGGGCAACCGGACGAAGCTGAGTGGCACCACGGGAATACCGCCTCAGCGCACAGACAAGTGCGCTGGGGCGTTTTATATTCCAAATAATGAAAAAGATTTGAAAGGAAGGTATCCCCCATGAAAAAGCTGACTGCGATCGTTTTGGCCCTGATCCTCACGGTGTCCCTTTTCTCCTTTGCCGCCGCCGAAGGCAAGACCAGCTATAAAATCGGTATCTGCAACTTTGTGGACGACGCTTCCCTGAACCAGATCATCGCCAACCTGACGGCCCAGCTCCGCGCCATCGAGGCGGAAAAGGGCGTCACCTTCGATATCCGCGAGGAAAACTGCAACATCGACTTTGACCTGCTCAACCAGATCGTGGCCAACTTCATCGCCGACGACGTGGATCTGATGGTGGGCGTGGCCACCCCCGTGGCCATGACCATGCAGGGCATGACCGAGGAGAACGGCATCCCCGTGGTGTTCGCCGCGGTATCTGATCCCGTGGGCGCGGGCATCGTGGAGAGCCTGGAGGCTCCCGGCGCCAACATCACCGGCACCTCCGACTATCTGGATACGGCCTCCGTATTTAACCTGATCTTTGCCGCCGATCCCGACGCCGACCTGATCGGCCTGCTCTACAACAGCGCTGAGGACGCCAGCGCCACCCCCATTGCCGAGGCCAAGAAGATCCTGGACGAAAAGGGCGTGGCCTATAAGGAATACGGCGGCAGCAACGTGAGCGAGGTCATGTCCGCCGTGGAAGCCCTGATCAGCGACGGCGTGGACGCCGTGTTCACCCCCACCGACAACACCATCATGACCGCCGAGCTGTCCATCTATGAAGCCCTGGCCGAGGCCAAGATCCCCCACTACACCGGCGCGGACAGCTTCGCCCTGAACGGCGCCTTCCTGGGCTACGGCGTGGATTACGCCAACCTGGGCCGCGAGACCGGCAACATGGTGGCCGCCATCCTGCTGGATGGAGCTGACCCCGCCACCCTGCCCGTGATGCGGTTTGATAACGGCACCGCCACGGTGAACACCGAGACCTGCGAAGCCATCGGCTTCAATTATGACGAGATCGCCGCCGTGTTTGGCCCCTATTGCACCACCGTGCAGCCCATCATCACGGCGGACAGCTTTGACGACCTGAACAAATAACGGACGCTGCCCGGCGGAAGGGAAGTTTCCTCCTCCCCTTCCCTTCCGCCCTTCATTTTGACAATACTGGAGCGAACTGATATGAGCTTGGACAAACTGCTTTCCCTGGGACAGACGGCGCTGGAGCTGGGCCTGGTCAACGCCTTGACGGTGCTGGCCCTTTTTCTCAGCTATTCCATGCTGAACGTGTGCGACCTGTCCACCGACGGCTGCTTCACCCTGGGCGCGGCGGTGGGCGCCATCGTGGCCCTCAGCGGCCACCCCTGGCTGTCCATTCCCGCCGCCATGCTGGCGGGCAGCCTCAGCGGCTTTGTGACCGCCGTGCTGCAAACCCGCATGGGCGTGCAGAGCCTGCTGGCGGGCATCGTGGTCAACACGGGGCTGTACTCGGTGAACATGGCCATCACGGGCAACAAGGCCCAGCTGAACATGAACAAGACCGCCACCGTGTTCAGCCTGACCAAGGACGCCCTGAAAAACAGCCCCCTGGGCGGGCAATACAAGCTGATCGTGCTGCTGGTGGCCGTGGCGCTGGTGATCGTGTTTCTGAGCTTCTTCCTGCGCACGCGGCTGGGCCTGGCCATCCGGGCCACGGGCAGCAACGCGGACATGGTGCGCTCCTCCTCCATCAACCCGGTGTTCACCACCACCGTGGGCCTGTGCATCTCCAATGCCTTTACGGGCCTTTCCGGCTGCCTCATGGCCCAGCAGCAGAAGTCCTTTGACATCAACATGGGCAGCGGCATGGTCACCGTGGCCCTGGCCTCGCTGCTCATCGGCGGCGTGTTCCTGGGCCGCAAGGGCATTTCCCTGCGGGCCATCGGCGCGGTGCTGGGCGCGTTCATCTTCCGCCTGGTCTATGCCCTGGCCCTGCGGCTGAACATGCCCGCTTTCATGCTCAAGGCCGTGTCCTCTGTCATCGTGGTGCTGGCCATCAGCGGCCCCTATCTGAAGGAGCAGGCCGTGCTGCTGGCCCGGCGCTATAAGGCCTCCAAGGAAAGGGGGCTGGCCTGATGCTGCGGCTGAATGACATCTCCAAGACCTTCCATCCCGGCACGGCGGACGCCAAACTGGCCCTGGATCACCTGAGTCTGCACGTGCGTCCCGGCGATTTTATCAGCATCATCGGAGCCAACGGCGCAGGCAAATCCACCCTGTTCAACGCCATCTGCGGCAGCTTTTTCACCGATACCGGCACGGTCTATCTGGACGGCAAAAACATCACCATGATGCCCGAGCACAAGCGGGCCAAGGTGATCGGCAGGCTGTTCCAGGACCCCATGCGGGGCAGCGCGCCGGACATGAGCATTGAGGAAAACCTGGCCCTGGCCGCGGGCAACGGCGGCTGGCTGTCTCACATCTCCGCGGCGGACAAGAAGGCCTTCCGGGAGCGGCTTTCTCTGCTCGGCATGGGCCTGGAGGATCGCATGAAGCAGCCTGTGGGCCTGCTTTCCGGCGGCCAAAGGCAGGCGCTGACGCTGCTGATGGCCACCTATCACGTGCCCAAGGTGCTGCTGCTGGACGAGCACACCGCCGCCCTGGACCCCGGCACGGCGGAAAAGGTATTGAACCTCACCCGCAGCATCGTGGAGGACAACCACATCACCTGCCTGATGATCACCCACAACATGCAAAGCGCCCTGGAACTGGGCAACCGCACGCTGATGATGGACCGGGGACGGATCATCTACGACGTGACCGGCGAGGAGCGCAGCCACCTGACCATCCACGACCTGACCGACAAATTCCGCCAGGCCAGCGGACGTGCGCTGGACAACGACCGGATGCTGCTGGGCGTAGACGCAAAATAAAAAGGAGCGAATCGCTCCTTTTTATTTTGCCAGTTCCAGATATTCCTCCAGGCACAGGTTCCTTTCCTGCATCACTTTGCTGTGCTCCTTGCCCACATAGCGGATGTGCCAGGCCTCCGCCAGGAAGCCGGTGATATCCTCCTTGTCCTTCTGGTAGCGGATCACAAAGCCGTAATCCCAGCAATGGGCGTGGAGCCAGGTGCACTGTTTGGTGCCCAGGAAGGCGCTGGTGCCGGGCACGGTCATATCGAAGGCCAGGCCGGTGTGATGCTCGCTGGTGCCGGGATCGGCCACGGTCTTGCGGGTGGCGCTGACGGCCTTTTCTTTGCTCAGGCCGTTATTGTTCATATAGGATTTGACGTTGGAATCGAAGATGCTCTGCTGATCCTTGACGCTGCGATAGGCGGCGCTGACCTGCCAATTGGTCACGCCGTCTTTTTTAGCTGCTTGCAGCATTTCCACCAACGCGTCCACGGCCTCCCGCACGCCCTGGGTGCCCTGATATTTGATCTTTACCAGGGAGGAATCGCAGTATTTGGACATATCCACCAGGCCCGCGGGCACAAAGTTCGCGTCGATGGGATGCTCCTTGTTGACCAGCAGGGGCAGATTGCCCGACAGCACCTGGATGGCCTCCGGAGTGGGCGTGACGACGACCTTCTTCGCCTGATCGGAATAGAGCAGTTTGAGGGTCTTTTCCCCCGCGATACCGTCGGCGTCCAGGCCGTGCTGGCTCTGGAAAACCGTCACCGCCTGCCGGGTGCCCTTGCCGTAATCGCCGTCCACCTTGCCGGTATAAAAGCCCAGATCGGCCAGGCGCTGCTGGAGCTTTTTCACCTGCTCGCCCTGGGAGCCGCTGGTCAGCATGGCGGCGGTCTCCGGCGTGGGCGAGGGCGTGGGCGTAGCCACAAAGCGCTGGGCCCCTGCGGAATAGAGCAGATTCAGGGTGCTCTCCCCCGCGATGCCGTCCGCGTCCAGGCCATGCTGGCTCTGGAAGGCCTGCACCGCCGTGCGGGTGCCGCCTCCATACTGGCCGTCCACGTCTCCGCTGTAATACCCCAGTTCCCGCAGCCGCTCCTGCAGCTCCTTGACCTCCAGTCCCACGCTGTTCACCTGCAAGAGCCGGGGCGTGGGCGACAGGGTAGGCTGACCGGGAGCCTCGGTGATGCGCACGGTGCGCGGGGTGATGGAGGGCGTGGGCGTCACCGCTTTTTCCCGATTATACGTCCGCTGATTGTCCACGGCAGCCGCCGTGATCAGCAGGATGGCGCAGATCAAAGCCAGGATCAATATCAGCGCAAAAGCGGAAACCCGCCCTTTTTTTCTCATGGTATACCTCCCGAGCGCACGGCCCAAGGCCAGTATACATTTTTCAGCGTCTTATGTCAACTTTCCAGGGTTTCCAGCCAGCTTTCGATCTCCTCGGCGGTGGAAAAGCCCAGCCCCAGATGCACCGTTTCCCGCAGGCTCTCGGGCAGATCGGCCAGGGGGATATCCAATTGGGTGCGCAGGGCGTAGCCATCGCCATATTTGTTTTCATAGACCCCCAGCACCCCCGCGCCGTCCGGCAGCACCACCAGGTGATCCGGGCAATAGAGGGACAGGCTGCGGCTCATTTCGATCTGGGCGGGCGAAAAGGACGTGATCTCCCATTCCGCATAGGCCTGCTGCATCTGCTGGAGCGTGCAGCCCTTGTATTCCTTATCCGCCTTCACCCGGCGCACCACCTCATGGCCGCAGCGGGCATAGCGGAGGGTCTGGATCAATTCGCAATCCTCCTCCACCGTCTCCCGGGTGCGGCTCACGGCGCTGGACGCCCCGCCATAGGTCAATATCACCGCCAGGGCGGCCACGATCACCAGGCCCGCCAGCAGGCCCAGCCGCTGCTTGCCCGTGCGTTTGTTTTCTTTCATCTCCATACACAGTTCACCTCCTTGCACAGTATGCGCCGCGCCGCCTTGCTTCATGCGGCGGAATGTGATAGAATGGCAAGGAGAGGTGACGAAAAATGACGAGCAAAAAGGCGGTTTTATTCGATTTGGACGGCACGCTGATCAATTCGCTGCCCGATATCTCCGCATGCATGAACGAGGCGCTGAAAATGCACGGTCTGCCCGTTCATCCCATAGGGGCCTATTGCTATTTTACCGGCGACGGGGCCAGCAACCTGACCCATCGTGCCATCGGCCCGGAGCATCAGGATCTGTTTGACGCTGTGTATGCCGATTACCGGGCGCTCTACGCCGTGCACTGCAACGATACCTCCTATGTGTATGACGGCATCCCGGAGCTGCTGGACGCCCTGCACAGGGCCGGAATGCGGCTGGTGGTGCTGTCCAATAAGGACGACAGCGACGTGGCCAGCGTCATCGCTCATTATCTGCCGGGCGCGCCCTTCGAGCTGCTGCGGGGCCGTCTGCCCGGCATACCCATCAAGCCGGACCCGGCGGCGGCCCTGTCCATTGCTAAAGAAATGGGCCTGACGCCGGAGGATTTCTGGTATCTGGGCGATACGCCCACCGACTGCAAAACCTGCCAGAACGCGGGCATGCACCTGATCGCCGCGGGGTGGGGCTTCCGCCCGGAAAAGGAGCTGCGGGAGGCCGGTGCGGAGCGCGTGGCCCTTTCCCCTTTGGATGCGTTGCATATGATGATGGAGGAATGAACATGAAAACAGCTACCATTTTCTATCTGACGACCTGTCCCTACTGCGTCAAGGGCCGCAAGGCCCTAAACGAGCTGCAGGCGGAAAACCCCGCCTATGCCGCCATCAAGGCGCAATGGATCGAGGAAAGCCAGAACGCCGCCCTGGCGGACACCTATGACTATTACAGCGTGCCCAGCATCTTTGACGGCAAGCAAAAGCTGTTTGAGTGCCAGGCCACCATGGGCTATGACGAGATCAAAGAAGGCTTCCGGCAAGCGCTGGACAAGCTGCTGGCATAAAAAATCCCCGGCCAAGTGGCCGGGGACTTTTTTAGCTGTTGGGAACGGGATTCTTCTTTTTCTTGATCCGCTCGGAGATGATGGGATAGGCGATGGCTGCGATGGAGATGACGAACAGGATGACGGTCAAGGGACGGGTGACGAAGCCCGCGGGACCTGTGACCATCATGGTCTGTACGAAGTTCTCCTCGATCAGCTTGCCCAGCACCAGACCCAGCACAATGGGCGACGTGGGGAAATCGTACTTTTTGAAGATCCAGCCGATCAGGCCGAAGGCCAGACAGGTGTCCACGTCGAACATGGACTTCTTGATGGAGAAGGAGCCCAGGATGGCGAAGGCGAAGATCAGCGGATACAGGATGGTCTTTTTGATGTAGCCCACGCGGACCCACACCTTGGCCCCAAAG
>CACZLE010000068.1 GCA_902781945.1 uncultured Eubacteriales bacterium
GTTTTCAGCGAAAAGCGGGCCGGTAGGCCCCGGACAGGCTCCCACCCCAGCAGGAGTTTGAGGGCGGCGCCCTCAACGGAACCCCGTCAAATTTCTGTTCGTAAGCTATGAATCTTGCCTTTACTGATACTGCGGATCGACAGGCAGTCTGTCCAGATCGAAGGACTTTTGGTTGAAGTAGTCCACGCGGATCCACATATGGTCGATCTCGTAGGTTTCGCCCCAGCATTTGAGGGTGCCGCTGAAGCAGATCCACCAGGTGCCGTCGTTTTGCAGGGATTTGGCCTTGGAATGGACGGTGACCTTCTGGCCGGCGGCCTCGTAGTTGAAGGTGTTTTTGCCCTTGCCGGGCTGGGGGCGGGGGAAGATCTTCTGCGCGCCGATGATGGCGGTCTGGTTGGTGGCGGCCTCGTTGAGCAGGGAGTAGGGCGCGGGGGTGGCGGTATAGTAATAGAAGGGGATGGGCGTGGTGGTGGCCACGGCCTGCTGGTTGAAATAGAAGGTCAGATCGCTGACGCTGGCCACGCCCTGATCATTGACGGACACCTGATAGACGGCGGGGCCTACGAAGGTCAGGCCGGGGATGCCGCTGTAACGGGAATCGTAGCTGATCTGATACAGGCCGGGATACAGCACCCGGGTCTCATAGGACAGGGTGGCGCCGCCCAGCAATTTGTAGTAGACGCGCACGGCGGCGGAACGGGGCACAGCCGTGGGCGCGGGGGTGGGGGCAGGCGTGGGGGCGCTGACGCCGCCCATGCTGTTATACTGGAAATAGAAGGTGACGCTGGGGGAACTGGCCACGCCGGAGGCGGAGACCGTTACCACCTGGTAGGATTGACCCACCAGCTTGAAATAGCTGCCGTTCAGGTCGTTGGTGATGTAGTGGGTGCCTGGGGTCAGCTCCTGGGTCTTGTAGGTGATCAGCGAGCCGTCCGTCAGCCGGTAATACACGTAGATCTTGGCCTTCACGCTGGGCTGCGGGGTGGCGGTGGCGTACCACCAGGGCACCGGTGTGGCGGTGGGGGCATACCACCAGGGGGTGGGCGTGGCCGTAGGCGCGTACCACCAGGGGGTCGGGGTCGCCGTGGGGGCGTACCACCAGGGCAGGGGCGTGGCCGTGGCGTAGCTGTACAGGGGTGTGGTGCTCACCTGCGCGCCGCCCGCGTTGGTCAGGCTCCATTGGGCCGGGGTCTGCCAGCCGGTGTACACGCCGGGATAGCCCAGGTAGGAATCCCGGCTCTTGAGCCGCTCCATGGTCCAGGGGGATACCCGCACGGTGTAATAGCCGCCGCCGCTCAGGCGGATGGAGGCGCTGGCCTTGTCCAGGCTGGCCGTCTGGGCGGCGTAGGATTGGCCCGTGGGGTACCAGCTGATGTCAAAGCCGCCGTACAGGTTGGCCTTGCCGCCCACGGAGCGCAGGATGGTTCCCTTGTCCTGGGAGAAGGTCAGACTGGTTCCGCTTTGGGCGTATACGTAAAATTCCACGGTCGCATTGGCGCTGCCGGTGATCCCCGTGCCGTCCGCCTGGGCGGACATCAAAATGCACAGCGTCAGCAGGGCCAGCAGGATGCATTTGAGGGCTTTCATGGGACGGGCCTCCTTTTGTAAGAGGATGTTGGCTTCATTATATATGATATTCGCCGTAAAAGCAAAGGAATATTGACTTTTTACATTCCAGGGGATAGAATGAAAACCGGAAAAGCCCCAAATAACACAGAAAAAGGGAAGATGGCCATGAAAGTCGTACTGCAAAACCTCACCAAGCGATTCCCCAACCGCAACAAAAAGGGCGACGACGTGATAGCGGTCAACGATTTTAACTTTGAGATCCCGGACGGCAAGCTGATCGGCCTGCTGGGCCCCAGCGGCTGCGGCAAGAGCACCACGCTGAACCTGATCTGCGGCCTGGAGACGCCCTCCAGCGGCAAGATCCTCTTTGGCGACGACGACGTGACCCGTCTGCCGCCGGAAAACCGCGGCGTGGGACTGGTATTCCAGAATTACGCCCTGTATCCCCATCTGACGGTGCTGGACAACATCCTGTTCCCCCTGCAAAACCTGCGGGGAACGGAAAAACTGACCAAGCAGCAGATGCAGGAAAAGGCCTTGACGGCGGCCAGGCTGGTGCAGATCGACCAGCTGCTTGAGCGCAAGCCCAGCGAGCTTTCCGGCGGCCAGCAGCAGCGTGTGGCCATCGCCCGCGCCCTGGTCAAAATGCCCCGGGTCCTGCTGCTGGACGAGCCCCTTTCCAACCTGGACGCCCGCCTGCGCCTGCAAACCCGCGAGGAGATCCGCCGCATCCAGCAGGAGACGGGCATCACCACCATTTTCGTCACCCATGACCAGGACGAGGCCATGAGCATCAGCGACATGATCGTGGTGATGAAGGACGGCGTGGTGCAGCAGATCGGCCAGCCCCAGGATGTGTACGACAGCCCGGTGAACCTGTTTGTGGCCACCTTCCTGGGCACCCCGCCCATCAACGTGCTGGATGGCCGGGTGCAGGGCGGCAGGCTTTATATCGGCGACGCCGCCGTGCTGGCGGTGCCCGGGGTGGGCGATCAAAAGGTGTCCGTGGGCATCCGTCCCGAGGCCTTCACCCTGGATGAAAAGGGTCCCTTCGAGGTGAGCCTCAGCCGCGTGGAGGTCATGGGAAGGGATACCAGCGTGGTGTCCACCCATCCCGCCAGCCGCAATCCCTTTATCCGCGCCATCATCCCCGCCCGCAACAAGGTGGACCGGACGGCCAAGACCGTGCGCTTCTCTTTGATGGGAGAAAAGGTGTTCCTGTTTGACGCCAATACGGACGCGCGTATCTATTTTGACGCGGAATGAGGGGGCGGCCATGAAAAAGAAAAGCATGAAGGGCTGGCTTTACCTGCTGCCGGCCATATTGTTCCTGGGCTGCTTCATGGTGTACCCGCTGATCGACGTGCTGATCTATTCCTTTGAGGAGGGCTACAACAGCGCCTCCCAGACCTACACGGGCATCGGCCTGTACAACTATTCCTACGTGCTGCGGGATCCCTACTTTTTGCAGGCGGTGCGCAATACCTTCCTGCTGGTGATCATCACGGTGCCGCTGTCCACCGGCATCGCGCTCTTGATTTCCCTGGGCCTCAACGCCATCAAGCCCCTGCGCAACCTCTTCCAGACCGTCTATTTCCTGCCCTACGTCACCAACACCCTGGCGGTGGGCCTGGTGTTCATGATCCTGTTCAAAAAGACGGCCTATTCCGACGGCCTCATTAACCTGCTGATCCAGTGGTTCGGCGGCAATTCCGTGGACTTCATCGACGGTCCCTACTGGGCCAAGATGTTCGTGCTGTGCTTCTACACCGTGTGGGTGGTCATGCCCTTCAAGATCCTGATCCTCACCAGCGCCCTGGCCAGCGTGAACCCGGAATATTACAGCGCGGCCAAGATGGACGCCACCCGCAGCTTCCGCGTGTTCTACAAGATCACCCTGCCCATGATCTCGCCCATGATCTTCTATCTGGTGATCACGGGCTTCATCGGGGCCTTCAAGGCGTACAGCGACGCCGTGGCCCTCTTTGGCACCGATCTGAACGCCGCAGGCATGAACACCATCGTGGGCTACGTGTACGACATGCTCTACGGCAACAGCGGCGGCTATCCCTCCTTCGCGTCCGCGGCGGCGCTGATCCTGTTTGCCATCGTGCTGACCATCACCGTCATCAACCTGATGATCAGCAACAAGAAAGTGCATTACTGAGGAGGCGGCCAAAATGGAAAACAAGATCGATTTTGACCGCATCGAGCGGCGGGCCGCGGCCCGGAAAAAGACCTTCCGCGCCGTGGATTACTTTTTCCTGGTGATCTGGGCCCTGATGGTGCTCTTTCCCTTCTACTGGATGATATTGACTTCGGTGAAGAGCTACAGCACCTACAACGCGGAATACATTCCCAAGTTCTTTACGCTCTCGCCCACCTTCCAGAATTATGTGGACGCCTTCACCACCGTGTCCCTGGGGCGGTATTTCCTCAACACCATCATCTTTACCGTGATCACCACGGCGGTGATGATGGTGGTCATCATCCCGGCGGCCTTCGCCTTCGCCCGGCTGGAATTCCCGGGCAAAAGCCTGGCCTTCACCCTGTTCCTGTCCCTTATGATGATCCCCAACGAGCTGGTGGTCATCACCAACTTCGTCACCATCACCAACCTGCATCTGCGCAACACCTTCACGGGCCTGATCCTGCCCTCGGTGACGTCGGTGTTCTATATCTATCTGCTCAAGGAGAACTTTGAGCAGATCCCGGACGAGCTTTACCGGGCGGCCCGGGTGGACGGCACCAGCGACTTCAAGTACCTGACCCGGGTGATGCTGCCCATCTCCAAGCCAACGCTTGTGACCATCGTGATCCTCAAGGTCATCGAGTGCTGGAACGCCTACGTGTGGCCCCGGCTGATCACCGACGACGCCCGGTATTTCCTGGTGTCCAACGGCATCCAGGAGATCCGCGAAAACGGCTTTGGCCGCGAGAACATCCCCGCCATGATGGCGGCGGTGGTGGTCATCTCCGCGCCGCTGATCGTGCTGTTCCTCATCTTCCGCAAGAAAGTCATGGCTGGCGTGTCCAGGGGAGGCACCAAAGGATGAAAAGCATCAAGAAAATCGCGGCCCTGCTCATGGCTCTGCTGCTGTGCGTGCTCCTTACCGGCTGCCACGGCTCCAAGGATTCCAGCGCTTTCGTGATCCCGGATTCCTTTGATACCGGCCGCCATTATACCGTCACCTTCTGGGCCAAGAACGACACCAACAAGACACAGACCGCCATCTACGAAAAGGCCATGGCGGATTTTGAGGCGCTGTATCCCAACATCGACGTCAACATGCGCCTGTACACCGATTACAGCCGCATCTACAACGACGTGATCACCAACATCGCCACGGGCACCACGCCCAACGTGTGCGTCACCTACCCCGACCACATTGCCACCTACCTAACGGGCAACAACGTGATGGCTCCGCTGGACGACCTGATCACCAACCCCAAGTACGGCCTGGGCGGCAGCGAGCTGCGCTTTGACGGCCCCACGGTGGACGAGGTGGTGCCCCAGTTCCTGGCGGAGTGCAAAATCGGCGATCACTATTACGCCCTGCCCTACATGCGCTCCACCGAGGCCCTGTACATCAACAAGACCTTTGTGGAAAAGCTGGGCTACACCGTGCTCGACGTGCCCACCTGGGACTTTGTGTGGCAGGTGTCCGACGCCGCCGCGGCCAAGGGCGACGACGGCAATTTCCTGATCAACGGCCAGAAAACCATGATCCCCTTCATCTACAAGTCCACGGACAACATGATGATCCAGATGCTCAAGCAGCTGAACGCCCCCTATTCCACCGCCGAGGGCGAGGTGCTCATATTCAATGACACCACCAAGGATCTGCTGTTCACCGTCCGCGACCACGTGGCCACCGGGGCCTTTTCCACCTTCAAGATCTCCAGCTATCCCGGCAACTTCCTCAACGCCGGCCAATGCATCTTCGCGGTGGATTCCACGGCGGGCGCCACCTGGATGGGCACCCAGGCTCCCCATATGGATATCGCCGCCGATCAGGTGGCGGATTTCGAGCTGGTGGTGCGGCCCATCCCGCAATTCGATCCCGATCACCCGGCCATGATCAGCCAGGGCCCCTCGGTGTGCGTGTTCAACAAGACCGATCCCCAGGAGGTGCTGGCGTCCTGGCTGTTCACCCAGTATCTGATCAGCAACGACGTGCAGATCGCCTATTCCGAAACCGAGGGCTACGTGCCCGTTACCCTCAAGGCCCAGCAGGACCCCGCTTATCAGGACTATCTGTCCCGCAAGGGCGAGGACAACGACGAGCACTACTACGTGAAGCTGGACGCCGCGAAGCTGCTGATGGACAACACCGCCAATACCTTCGTGACCCCTGTGTTCAACGGCTCCGCCTCCCTGCGCGACGCCGCGGGACAATTGATCGAGGAGGTGGCCAAGTCCGTCCGCCGCAAAAAGACCGTGGACGATACCACCATCCCCGCCCTCTACGACCAGATCAATTCCCTCTACCGCCTGGACCAGATCGTGCCCGCCAAGGGCGCGGACAGCGCGGATATGGGCCCCCTGCCCGGCACGGCGGTGACGCTGCTGTGCGCGCTGGTGGCCGCCTGGGCGCTGATCGGGCTCTATGCGCTGCGCACGGCGCTGAAACGTAAAAACAAATGATCCTCTCTTTACTTCTTGCAAAAAGTTGGGTATAATAAATACGGTTCCCGAAATAACGAAAAGGAGAGAAAAAAATGAAGAAGATTCTTGCGATTGCCCTGGCCATGCTGATGCTGTGCCTGACCGCCTGCGCCGTGGCAGAGGACGCCAAGGTGATGACCTACGAAGAATATGTGGCCGCCGAGCTGGACAGCGAAGTGACCGTGGAGACCTATGTGCAGGCCAAGCAGAGCTGGCGGGACAACAAGGGCACCATCTACTGCCAGTCCGAGGACGGCGCGTATTTCCTGTATAACATGCCCATGAGCCAGGAAGAATATGACATGCTGGAAATGGGCACCAAGATCCGCGTCACCGGCTACAAGGCTGAATGGTCCGGCGAAGTGGAAATCACCGAAGCCACCTTCGAGATCCTGGACGCCGAGCCCTGGATCGCCGAGCCCAAGGACGTGACCGATCTGCTGGGCACCGACGAGCTGATCAACTACCAGAACCAGCTGGTCATCTTCTCCGGCATGACCGTGGAAGCCAAGAAGGACGCCAACGGCAACGACGTGGCCTTCCTGTACAACTGGGACGGCTCCGGCCAGGCCGGCAGCAACAACGATCTGTACTTCGATCTGTCCGTCAACGGCCAGACCTACACCTTCACCGTGGAATCCTATCTGCGCGGCGAGGGCACCGACGTGTACACCAACGTGACCGACCTGGCCATCGGCGCCAAGATCGACGCGGTTGGCTTCCTGTACTGGTACAACGGCGCCAATCCCCACATCATCGCCATCCAGCCCGCCGCTGAGTAAGCCGGAGCTGAAAAAAATCCCCTCCTTCGGGAGGGGGATTTTTTTGTGTGAGGCGAAGCGGAGATTGATATAAACGTTTCCTTTATTCCATCATTCCATGACCACATATCCGGCCTGGCGCACGGCTTCCCGGAGCTGATCCAGATCCGGGGCGGCTTTCAGGCGCAGCTGGGCGGTATGGGTGTCGATGCGCACCGTGGCCCATACGCCGTCCAGGCTGTTCAGGGCGTTTTCCACGCGGCGGGCGCAGTTTTCGCAGGTCATACCGCCGATTTTCAGCTGCATTTCGTAGGGATAATGGGCGCGGTTACGGTCCTTTACGGCGGTTTTCCGCACGGCCTCCTGCCGCTCGCCACAGCAGCCGCCGCCCGATTTGGCGCGCTTGCGCACCCGCAGCGCCGCCGCGACGATCACCCCGGCCAGGACCAGGCCGATCAATACGTTGATCATGATCATTTCTCCTTATAGGGGCAGCTTTGCCCGCAGGACCCGCAGCAGCCGGTGCACCCGGCCTTTTTTCTTTTGCGCATATACCGCAGGGCCAGCCCCGCCGCCCCGGCCACCAGGGCCAGGATCAGGATATCCCAGATATTCATATCACGCCATCCCCAGGACCAGGCCGATCAGCCGCACCAGCAGGGCGGCGATCCAGGCGATGCCGCATTGCCACAGCACCATGGCCACGGCCCATTTGCCGCCCAGCTCCCGCTTGATGGAGGCGGTGGCCGCTACGCAGGGAGTATAGAGCAGGCTGAACACCAGCATGGAGGCAGCGGCCAGGCCGCCGATTACGGTGCTCACATCCTGGGTGAACAGGGTGTTCATGACGGACACCACGCTCTCCTTGGCCATAAAGCCGCTGATCAGCGAGGTGACGATGCGCCAGTCGCCCAGGCCCAGGGGCCGCAGGACGGGCGCGATGACGCCGGAAATGGCCGCCAGCATGCTGCTTTGGGAGTCCTCGATAAAGTTGAACCGGAAATCAAAGCTCTGCAGGAACCACACCACGATGGTGGCGATGAGGATGACGGAGAAGGCCTTTTGCAGAAAATCCTTGGCCTTTTCCCACAAAAGCTGCAATACGCTGCGGGGGCTGGGCAGGCGGTAATTGGGCAATTCCATCACGAAGGGCACCGCCTCGCCGCGGAACAGCGTCTTTTTGAACAGCAGCGCCACCAGCACGCCCGTCAGGATGCCCAGCAGGTACAGCCCCGTGATGATCCACCAGCCGGACCGTGGGAAGAAGGCGCTGACGAAGAAGCCGTAAATGGGCAGCTTGGCCGTGCAGCTCATGAAGGGGGTGAGCAGGATGGTCATTTTGCGGTCCCGCTCGCTGGGCAGCGTGCGGGTGGACATGACGGCGGGCACCGTGCAGCCAAAACCGATCAGCATGGGCACGATGCTGCGCCCGCTCAGGCCGATCCTGCGCAGCAGCTTATCCATGAAGAAGGCCACGCGGGCAATGTAGCCGCTGTCCTCCAGCAGCGACAGGAACAGGAACATGGTGACGATGATGGGCAGGAAGCTGAGCACGCTGCCCACGCCCTCGAAGATGCCGTCCAGCACCAGGCTTTGAATGGCGTCGTTGACGTGCACCGCCTGCATGGCGTTTTCCGTCAGGCCCTTCAGGCCGTCGATGCCCGCCGCCAGCAGATCCTGCAGGAAGGGGCCGATGAGGCTGAATGTGAGATAGAACACCAGCGCCATGATGGCGACGAACACGGGCAGCGCCGTCCATTTGCCCGTCAGGATCTGGTCGATCTTCTGGCTGCGCAGATGCTCGCGGCTTTCCTGGGGCTTGGTGACGCAGCGCTCGCACACCTTCTGGATGTAGGCGAAGCGCATGTCCGCCATGGCGGCGCTGCGGTCCAGATTCCGCTCGCTTTCCATCTGCAGCACGATGTGCTCCAGCATTTCCTTCTCATTCTGATCCAGGGCCAATTGATTCAGGATCAATTGATCGCCCTCGATGACCTTGCTGGCGGCAAAGCGCAGGGGCAGTCCGGCCTTTTCCGCGTGGTCCTCAATCAGATGCACCACAGCGTGGATGCAGCGGTGCACCGCGCCGCCGTTGTCCGTGCTGTCGCAAAAGTCCTGCCGCAGGGGCTTTTCCTGATATTTGGCGATGTGCAGGGCGTGCTTCACCAGTTCGTCCACGCCCTGATTGCGGGCGGCGGAAATGGGCACCACGGGCACGCCCAGCATGGCCTCCATGGTGTTGATGTCCACCGCGCCGCCGTTGCCGTTCATTTCGTCCATCATGTTCAGGGCCACTACCGTGGGGATGCCCATCTCCAGCACCTGCATGGTCAGGTACAGGTTGCGCTCGATGTTGGTGGCGTCCACGATGTTGATGATGGCCTTGGGGTGCTGGTTCAGCACAAAATTGCGGCTCACCAGCTCCTCGCTGGAATAGGGGGACATGGAGTAAATGCCCGGCAGGTCGGTGATCAGGGTGTCGGCATGGCCGCGGATGACGCCGTCCTTGCGGTCCACGGTGACGCCGGGAAAATTGCCCACGTGCTGATTGGCGCCGGTGAGCTGGTTGAACAGCGTGGTTTTGCCGCTGTTCTGGTTGCCCACCAGGGCGAAGGTCAGCTTGGTCCCGTCCGGCAGGGGATTGCCGCTGCCCTTGGGATGGAATTTGCCCTCCTCGCCCAGGCCCGGATGGGCGGTGGACCGGCGCTTGGCCGCGGGCGCGGCCTGCCTGACCGGATGGGAAACAGGCAAAATCGTGATCTGATCCGCGTCCGCCAGGCGCAGGGTCAATTCATACCCGTGGATGCGCAGCTCGATGGGGTCGCCCAGGGGAGCCGCCTTGATCATGGTCACCTCCACCCCGGGGATGACGCCCATATCCAGAAAATGCTGCCGCAGCGCGCCTTCGCCGCCCACGGCCTCCACCTTGCCCGATTGTCCCGGCTTCAAATCCTTGATGGTCACACAAATCACCTTCCAGTTAGCTTTATCAAACGTCCTGATTATATATCATTCGGTTAGTTGTGTCAATATCAAACAAAAAAATCAATTTTGTGTAAGTCAAGAAATCGGTATGCGTAAAACAATATGTCGACGCGGAACCAAAATATTGCAAAATAATGCTTGCATTCCGCTCTTCATTTATGATATAATGATCGCCGTGTGAAACGGACGGTCCTCTGCGGGCATAAGCTGCTGCCTCAGCCGCCGCGCACGAACGTCTATGAGGGAAGGAGGAACTATCATCATGAGCGAGATCATCAAGAGCATTGAAAATGCCCAACTCCGTACCGATCGGCCCGAATTCAGCGTGGGCGATACCCTGCGCGTGTTCGTTAAGGTCGTGGAAGGCAACCGCGAGCGCCTGCAGGCGTTCGAGGGCACCGTCATCGCCCGCCGCAACGGCTCCTGCCGTGAAACCTTCACGGTCCGCCGCGTGAGCTACGGCATTGGCGTGGAGCGCACGTTCCCGCTGCACAGCCCCCGTGTTGACCACATCGAGGTCATCCGCAAGGGTAAGGTGCGCCGTGCGAAGCTGTATTATCTGCGTGGCCTGCAAGGCAAGGCTGCCAAGATCAGGGAAGCTGGCCGCGAATAATCCGGTATATCAAAACCGCTCTGCTGAAAGGCAGGGCGGTTTTTTTGTGATGCGAGGAGGCTCTATAAACAGAAATTGGCAAGGGGAGTACGTTCGAGGCCTCCGCGGCCTCGAGCTCTGCGCCAGGAGATTTCATCTCCTGGACCTCAGCGGGCGAACCGGCTTGAAAGCAAAAACAAACAATTTGCGCCTGAAACTTGAGCGTCGCAGCGAGAGCTTCCGGGCATAAGAAAACCGGCGGCAGTCCGGAAAAATGAGTTTACTCATTTTCTCCGGCCTGACGCCGGTTTTCGCTGTGCGCTT
>CACZLE010000069.1 GCA_902781945.1 uncultured Eubacteriales bacterium
GTTCATTATACTCTTTTCTGCGCCCGGAAACTACGATTTTGTTTCATTTATGGTAGGGCCGTTCACGGCATGAGGATTTCTTCAGAAAGCGCGTACTCCTTATAAACTAACTCTTTACGCCGTCTCGATATCCACGACGCTCTCGCTGGTCTGGCCGCATTCGGGGCAGGCCACGTCCATGCGGAAGGAGGAGAAGGCGTTCACCCAGTCGTCCTCCCGCAGCTTTTTGCCGCTTTCGTCGGTCAGCTCGCTGTCCCGGATAAAATCCTCCTTGCCGTAGGAGGTGATGGTCATCTTCACCGCCAGGGGCGTGCGCTTTTCGCAGCAGGGGCAGGCGTCGACGGGGTGCATTTTGGTGGGCAGGTCGTAGAGATAATCCGCCTTGGCCACAAAGCCATCCCAGCCGTGGCGTCCCGCGTGGAGCAGCAATATCTTGGTGCCGCAATCCCGGCATTTGGCCGCGGCGATGGTGCCCGCCTCGTTGACGTAGGGGACGAACAGGGCGCAGCCGCAGCCGCAGCGCAGGGCGCCGTTGACACGCAATTCGCTGTTCTCCTCGCCCACGGGCACAAAGTAGGGCTTCAGATGGTCGGGTATTGGATAGATCATAAGGCCTCCGTTACAGGCTGAGCAGGTCGTGCGTCAGCAGATAGTCGTCAAAAACGGGCAGAAAGGCGTCGATCAGGGCGCAGACGGTCCCGGCCTTTTCCTCCAGCGCGGGGAACCGGCGCAGCAGGGTGTCCAGAATGTATTCTACCGCTTCGTCCTCGTCGTATTCGCCCTCGCCGGTATCGCCGCTTTCATCCAGCGCGCCGCAGGCGTGCAGATAGCTCACCTGCCCCGCCACCAGGGCGGGGCACAGAAACGCCGCCTGCGACTGCAAGTCCTTGCAGCGCTTCCAGTCCAGGCGCTTTTCCGCGTAGGCCGCGCAGTCCCGTTCGTCCAGTCCCAGCATGCCCTCCATCACAGCAGGGTCTCCAGCCGGTCCACCGTGTCCGCGAACACCTGCAAGGCGTCCCGCACGGTTTGCGGGTCTTCCATATCCACGCCCGCCAGCCGCAGGGCGTCCAGGGGCGGCAGGCTGCCGCCGGCGCTGAGGAACTTCATATAATCCGCCACCGCGGGCGCGCCCTCGGTGAGGATGCGGTTGGAAATGTACACCGCCGCGGAGAAGCCCGTGGCGTATTTGTACACATAGAAGGAGCTGTAAAAGTGCGGAATGCGCATCCATTCGTATTTCACGCAGTCGTCGATGACGCAGCTGTCCCCGTAATACTTTTTGTTCAGGGCGTAGTGGACCTCGCCCAGACTCTCGTGGGTCAGCGGGATGCCCGCCTCCTCCATGCGGTGGGCCTCCTTCTCAAAGGCGGCGAACATGGTCTGGCGGTACACCGTGCCCCGGAATTCCTCCAGCAGATGGTTGGCCAGATAGGCGCTGGCCTTGGGATCATCCTTGTATTCGTTCAGCAGATAGCGCATCAGCAGCATTTCGTTGCAGGTGCTGGCCACCTCGGCCACAAACAGGCTGTAGCCCGCCTTGGCGTAGGGCAGGGCGTGATTGGAGTGCCAGGTGTGCATGGAGTGCCCCAGCTCATGGGCCAGGGTGAAGGCCCCGTTCAGGTCGTCGGTGTGGTTCAGCAGCACGTAGGGATGGCTGTCGTAGGTGCCCCAGCTGTACGCGCCGGTGTGCTTGCCCTGGTTTTCATATACGTCGATCCAATGGCCGTTGTAGGCCTCGTCCAGCAGCTCCGCGTAGTGCGCGCCCAGGGGAGCCAGGCCCTTTTTGACCAGCTGGAAGGCCTCGGGATAGGTCATGGGCATATCGAAATCGCTGACGATGGGCACGTAGAGGTCGTAGAGGTGCAGTTCGTCCACGCCCAGCTGCTTTTTGCGCAGGGACAGGTATTTGTTCAGGGCGGGCAGCATGTCCTCCACGCTCTGAAGCAGCGCGTCGTACACCGTCACCGGGATGCGGTCCGGGAACAGGCTGGCCTCCAGGGCGCTGCCGAAATGCCGGGCCCGGGCGCGGATCACGTCGCCCTTCACGTTGTAGCGATAGGTGGCGGCGAAGGTCTGCTTGTACTGGCCGTAGGCGTTCATTTTCGCCTCGTAGGCGGCTTTGCGGGCCTCGCGATTGCGGCTGTGCAGCATGCGCATGTACACGGTGGAGCTCAGCTTGGCGTCCCGGCCTTCCTCGTCCTTCACGTCGGGCAGGGGACGGTCCACGTCGCTGAGCATGGTAAAGATGTCGTCCGGGGCCTGCATCATTTCGCCCACTTCCGCCAGCAGCTTTTCCTGCTCGGCGGGCAGGGTGTGGGGCTTATCCCGCAGCAGATCATCCAGGAATACGTCGTATTCGCTGAAATCGGGATCGTTTTTCATCTCCGTCAGCGTTTCCACCGGCAGGGCCAGGAGCTCCGGTCGCAGGAAGGCCCCCGCGCTGCCCGCCTTGGCCGCCAGGGCCTGGATGCGGGTCAAAAGCCGCTGGCTTTCGCTGTCGCCGCCGTCCTCGTCCAGCCGCATGCGGGCGTAGGTGTACAGCCGCTCCACGCTGCGGCTGATCTCAAAGTAACCGCGGATGGCGCTGCGGGGATCCTTTTCCACCTGCCCCTGACATTCGGACCAGGCGGCGATCTTCTTTTCGGTTGCTTCAAACAGGGCGTCAAAGGCCGCTGTGCCTTCCAATATGCTGCTCAGATCCCACGTCCACCGGGGATCCATCTCTTTTCTCGGCTTGGGCTGCTGCATGTCGCGCTCCTCCATGATTGATGATAGTCCACCGAAAAATGTAACACTTGCGGCCCGCTCTGTCAAGGTTCGGGCGGAAAAAGCATCCGCCCTTGCAAAAAAATGCCCCTTGGGATATAATAAAAGCTGGGTCAAAAGGACTCGGAGGAAATAGAATGTTTCAGGGGTTCAACGAGGATTTGCTGTCCTTCTACGCGGACATCCGCTTTCATAATGAAAAGCCTTTTATGGATGCCCACCGCAAGGAATACTATCAAAAGGTGCGCGATCCCTTTTACGCCTTCATCGACGCGCTGGCCCCCGCCATGCAGAAGATCGATGAGGACATGGAGGTGCGGCCCCACAAGTGCCTGAGCCGCATCAACCGGGACACCCGGTTCAGCAAGGATAAATCGCCCTACCGGGACCACCATTGGGTGGCCTTCCGCCAGGCGGCCCGGGACAAGGACGGCGCGCCCTTCTACTGGTTTGAGATCCGGCTGGATTCCGTCAGCTGGGGCCTGGGCCTGTGGGGGGAAAACCAGGCGCTGCTGGACGCCCTGCGGCGGCGGATGGTGGCAAAGCCGGAGGAGGTCATGGGGGCCCTGCGCACGGCCTTTGAGCATGGCTTCGTGCAGGGTGGCCAGGTGTGGAAGCGTACCCTGCAGCCCCCTCCCAGCCTGCCCGAAATGTTAAAGAGCCTGTATCCCGCCCGGTCCCTGTATTTTGAAAAGCAGGGCATCGATCCCGGATGGATCTTTGAAGCGTCCATCGTGGATCGGGTGGCGGCGGATTTTACGGCCCTCCAGCCGGTTTGGCGGCTGCTGCGGGGCCTGGACGACATGGACGGAGGGAAACTATGATCAACTATCAGTCTCTGAAAAGCGGAACGGACGTGCGCGGCGTGGCCATGGGCGAAAACGCCGTGCTGACTAAGGAAGTGGCCCTGTGCATCGGCGGAGCCTTCGTCACCTGGCTCAGCGAAAGGACCGGCAAGTATGCCCCGCAATTGACCGTGGCCATCGGGCGGGATTCCCGCATCACCGGCCCCGAGCTGCTGGCGGCCTGCGCCGAGGGCATGGCCCGGGCGGGAGCCAAGGTGTGGGATTTTGGCATGTGCACCACCCCTGCCATGTATATGAGCCTGCTGACGGAGGGCTTTATGGCGGACGCCTCCGTGATGGTCACGGCGTCCCATCACCCCTCGGACCGCAACGGCCTCAAGTTCTTCCTGCCCACCGGCGGCATCAACGCCACGGAGCTCTCCATGATCCTGTCCATCGCCCAGAGCACCGCCCCGGTGGCCTGCCCCCATCAGCCCATAGAAAAGCGGGATTTCCTGCCTGTCTATAAGGAGCAGCTCAAGGACCGCGTGCGCCGCGGGCTGGATACCGACGTGGCTTGCCCCCTGCTGGGCCTCCATGTGGTGGTGGACGCAGGCAACGGCGCGGGCGGCTTCTATGAAGAAATGCTGCGGGAGCTGGGGGCCTGGACCGAGGGCAGCCAGTTCCTGGAGCCCGATGGCCGCTTCCCCAACCACATCCCCAATCCCGAAAATCCCCAGGCCATGGATTCCGTGAGCCGCGCTGTGCTGAACGCTGGAGCCGACCTGGGCCTGATCTTTGACACCGACTGCGACCGAGCCGCCATCGTGGACAGCAAGGGCCGGGAGATCAACCGCAACCGCCTCATCGCCCTGATCAGCGCCATCCTGCTGGATAAGACGCCCGGGGCCACCATTGTGACGGACTCCGTCACCTCCTCGGGCCTGGCGGCCTTCATCGCCGAGTGGGGCGGCACGCATTACCGCTACAAGCGGGGCTACCGCAACGTCATCGACGAGGCCATCCGCCTCAATGAAGCGGGCATTGATTGTCCCCTGGCCATCGAGACCAGCGGCCACGCCGCCCTGCGGGAAAACCATTGGCTGGACGACGGCATGTATCTGACCACCGTGCTGCTGGTGGAGGCCATGCGCTTAAAGCAGGAGGGCAAGGAGCTGTCCTCCCTGCTGGAGGGCCTGCGGGAGCCGGTGGAAAGCGTGGAGCTGCGCCTCAGGATCACCGCCGAGGATTTCCGGGAGGCGGGCCGCGCCGCCATCGAGCGGGTGATGGACCACGCCACCTTTGCCGAGGGCTGGCACATCGCCCCGGACAACCGGGAGGGCGTGCGCATCAATTTCGATCTGGACGAGGGATTGGACAACGGATGGTTCCTGCTGCGCCTCAGCGTGCATGATCCCGTGCTGCCCCTCAATGCCGAAAGCGACGTGTCCGGCGGCGTCAAGACCATGCTGGGCAAGCTGCTGGAGGTGCTGGAGGGCGCCGAAAATATCGATCTTACTCCCCTTCGGGACTATGTGAAATAAAGGAGAACAGACAATGGATATTCAGCAAAAGACGATCAATACCATCCGCACCCTGTCCGCCGATATGGTACAGAAGGCCAATTCCGGCCATCCCGGCGCTCCCCTGGGCATGGCGGCCATGGCCTACGCCGTCTGGGCGGACGCCATGTGGCACAATCCCGCTGATCCCAAATGGCGCAACCGTGATCGCTTCGTGCTGAGCAACGGCCACGCCAGCGCCCTGATCTATTCCCTGCTGCATCTGTTCGGTTACGGCCTGACCATGGAGGATCTCAAATCCTTCCGCCAGTGGGGCAGCAAAACCCCCGGCCATCCCGAGATCGAGACCGCGGGCGTGGAGACCACCACCGGCCCCCTGGGCCAGGGCGTGGCCAACGCGGTGGGCATGGCCATTGCCGAAACCATGCTGGCGGCCAAATTCAACCGTCCGGATTATGAGATCGTCAACCACCGGGTGTACGCCTTCTGCGGCGACGGCTGCATGATGGAGGGCGTCGCCGCCGAGGCGGCGGCCCTGGCGGGCACCCTCAAGCTGGGCAAACTGACCCTGCTCTATGACGACAACGATATCTCCATTGAGGGCAACACCGATATCGCCATGCGCGAGGACGTGGGCGCGCGGTTCGCGGCCTACGGCTGGCAGGTGCTGCGGGTGGAGGACGGCAACGATCCCCAGCAGGTGCTTGCCGCCCTGGCGGAGGCTCGCCGGGACGAGCGCCCCAGCCTGATCGTCTGCCGCACCATCATCGGCTACGGCTGCCCCGCCAAGCAGGGCACCTCCGGCGTCCATGGCGCGCCGCTGGGGGATGAAAACCTGCTGGCCATGAAGCGCACCCTGGGCATGCCCGAGGACATGTTCCACGTGGACGAGGACGTGTATGCCCACTTGCGGGAATGCGCGGATCGCGGCGCCCAGCGCGAGCGGGAGTGGAACGACCTGCTGGCCCGCTACGCCCAGGCCTATCCCGATCTGAAAAAGGAATTTGACGCCTGGTACAATATGGAATTGCCCCAGGACCTGATGAACGATCCCGAGCTGTGGGCCTTCGAGGGCAAGATCGCCACCCGCGCCACCAGCGGCACCATGATCAACCGCCTGGCTTCCCGCCTGCCCAACCTGGTGGGCGGCAGCGCCGACCTGGCTCCCTCCAACAACACCTACATCAAGGATGGCGGCGATTACAGCGCCGAAAACCGCGGGGGCCGCAACCTGCATTTCGGCGTCCGCGAGCACGCCATGGCGGCCATCTGCAACGGCATCGCCCTCCACGGCGGCCTGCGGGTGTTCTGCGGCACCTTCTTTGTGTTCAGTGATTACATGAAGCATGCCATCCGCATGAGCGCCATCATGGGCCTGCCCGTCACCTACGTGCTCACCCATGATTCCATCGGCGTGGGCGAGGACGGCGCCACCCACGAGCCCATCGAGCATCTGGCGGGCCTGCGGGCCATCCCGAATCTGAAGGTGTTCCGCCCCGCCGACGGCAAGGAGACCGCCGCGGCCTGGCTCTGCGCCGTCACCGGTCAGGGACCCACCTGCCTGGTGCTCACCCGTCAGGGCCTGCCCCAGTATCAGGAGCAGGGTCCCGAGGCCTTCAAGGGCGGCTATGTGCTCTCCGACTGCGAAGGCGCGCCCGACGCTTTGCTGATGGCCTCTGGCTCCGAGGTGGAACAGATCCTGACCGCCCAGCCCATCCTGGCTGCGGAAGGCATCCGCGCCCGGGTCATCTCCATGCCCTGCATGGAGCTGTTCCTCAAGCAGGACGCCGCCTATCAGGAATCCGTGCTGCCCGCTTCCGTCCGCGCCCGCGTGGCCATGGAAGCCGGGGCCACCATGCCCTGGTATCGCTTCACCGGCCTGGACGGCGCGGTGATCGGCATTGATCACTTCGGCGCCTCCGCCCCGGCGGGCATCCTGTTCAAGGAATACGGCTTCACCGCGGACAACGTGGTGGCGACTGTCAAACGGGTGCTGGGGAAATAAAAAGGAGGCAGTATGCTCTATCCTTTTATGACGCTGGCGGACGAGACCGAGATCGTCCATTCCGAAAGCATGGAAAAGGACGGCAAGGAGCAGGTGAAAGTGGTGATCGAAAAGCCCGTTGTGGGCGGCTTTCACTCTGCTGTTTGCTGGCTGCCGGATTATCGCTGGGAAGCTGTTCAGGGGTTTAAACCGGATGAAATCGAAGCGTATCAGGGGATGATCCAGAGCTTGTCCCATGTGATTATTGACCTTGCCCGGGATGGAGGCTTTGATCGTGCCGCAAATCTTTAAGATTGGTGAATATCTGATCTATTTCTGGATCAATGAAAATGATCCATTGGAGCCAATACATGTGCATGTGGCACGAGGAAAACCTGCGAAGAACGCCACAAAGATCTGGCTGACGCTCGCGGGCGGCTGCCTGCTTCAAAACAATCGTTCAGCCATTCCGGAACGCCAGTTGCGTATCATTATGCAGGTTGTGTCGGCTCGTCATGCCGAAATTGCCGCAAAATGGCTGGAAACCTTTGGCGAGATCAGATATTATTGTTAATATTGGGGGAAAACTATGTCCACACCGCATATCCGCGATTTTAAAGACAAGCGCGTGCACATGATCGGCATTGGCGGCAGCAGCATGAGCGGCCTGGCCGAGATGCTGCTTTGGCAGGGCTACCACATCACCGGCTCGGACAATGCCCACAGCCACGCCGTGGAGCGGCTGGAGGAGAAGGGCGTGCAGGTGTACATCGGCCATGACGAAAAAAACGTGCAGGGCGCGGACATGCTGGTGTTCTCCGCCGCCATCCATCCCGATAACCCCGAGCGCGCCTGGGCCTTCGCCCATGATATCCCGCAGATCGAGCGGGCGGAGCTGCTGGGCCAGGTGATGGAGGGCCACCGGGACGCGGTGTGTGTCAGCGGCACCCACGGCAAAACCACCACCACCTCCATGCTGGCGCAAATGCTGCTGGATTGCGGCCTGGACCCTGCCGTGCATATTGGCGGGCGGCTGGACGCCCTGGGCGGCAGCACCCGCATCGGGTCGGAGCGCGTCTTTGTGGCGGAAGCCTGCGAGTACGCAGGCAGCTTCCTGCACATGCATCCCACCATCGCCGTGGTGCTCAATATCGAGGAGGACCATCTGGATTACTATGGCGATATCCAGCACATCGAGGAAGCCTTCAATAATTTCTGCTCCCTGCTGCCGGAGAATGGCCTCATCCTGGGCTGGGGCGAGGATGAGCGCGTGGTGCGCATGATGGCTCGGCTGGACCGCCGCCACGAGACCTTTGGCTATACCGACGCCTGCGATTGGTATCCCGCCAATCTGGTGATCGGCGATCTGGGCAAACCCTCCTTTGATCTGATGTATCATGGCGAAAAGCTGGCCGCCGTCCGTCTCAATGTGGCGGGTCGGTTCAATATCCTCAACGCCCTGGCCTCCCTGGCCGCCGCCCACGCCCTGGGCGCGGACATGGAAAAGGCGGCGGAATCCCTGAGCCGCTTCGCCGGAGCCCACCGCCGCTTCGAGCACACCGGCGATATCGACGGCGTACACATGTATCACGATTACGGCCACAACCCCACGGAGATGCGCGGGGCCCTCAGCGTGGCCTGCGAGCAGCACGCCAACCACGTCTGGGCCGTGATGCAGCCCCACACCTACAGCCGGGTCAAGACGCTGTTCAACGATTACCTCACCTGCACCCAGGCCGCGGATTACACCCTGGTGACGGATATCTTCGCCGCCCGGGAAAAGGACCCCGGCGACATCAACAGCCAGATGCTGGTGGACGGCATGCGCGCCCATGGGGTCAACGCCGTGCTGACGCCCACCTTTGACGACACCGAGGCCTACCTCCGGGCTCATTGGCAGCCCGGCGACCTGGTGCTCACCATGGGCTGCGGCAACATCAACTTGCTCAACGAGCAGATGCAGCGGCACGGGGACACGAAAAAGTGAAGTGTGAAAAGTGAAATGAGTGGAGATAGCGCGCTATCTCCACTCGTTTTTATATAGGTCGTTCATTTCGTAGAATCCCGGTCCCTGATCCATCACCCAATTTGCCGCTTTCAATGCCCCGTGGGCGAAAACCGCGCGGCTTTCGGCGGTGTGGGTTAGGGTCAAATGCTCCTCGGGACCGTAAAAGCCGATGACATGGGTGCCCCGCGCCGTGCCGCCGCGGATGGACAGGACCTGGTCGATTTGCAGATGCTCAGCCAGGCGCAACGCGGTGCCGCTGGGCTTGTCCGCTTTGCTGGCATGATGGAGCTCCGTCAGGCTGATGTCCCAATCTGGCAGCAGATCCTTCGCTTTTTCCGCCAGCAAGCCCAAAATATACACGCCGGGGCTGAAATTGGCCGCCTGAAAAACGGGCTTGCTTTTTGCGGCCTGCCGGATGGCCTCCTGCTGGAACGCCGTATATCCCGTGGTGCCGATGATCAGCGGCAGGGGACAGGCCAGCACATCCGGCAGGCAATCCGGGTGGGAGAAATCCAGCAGCGCGTCGCCGACGCGGCCAGCCTGATAGGCCAGCGGCAAAAAGCCGTATTCCGGGGCCAGCCGCGCACATTCCTGGCCCATGCGGCCATCAAAGCCCGAAATCAGCAGGGTTTTCACACCATGACCTCCTGGGGCAGCAGCGTCCGCAGCCGCTGCAGGGTTTCATCCCGCACGGGGACCAGGGGCGAGCGTACCTCCGCCCCGCACAGGCCCAGCAGGCTCAGGGCCGCCTTCACCGGCGCGGGGCTGGTCTCGGCAAACAGGGCGTCGATCAGCGGGTTCATGGCCCGCTGTCGGGCGTTGGCGGTGGCGACGCATCCTTTTTTCAAGGCGGAGCACAACTGCGCCACGTCCTGGGGCAGCAGGTTTGATATCACGGAAATGACTCCCACCGCGCCCAATTGCAGGGCGGCGGCGTTCAGCCTGTCGCTGCCGCAATAGACGGGCAGCGCGCCGCTCTGGGCCAGCAGGGCCAATTGAGCCAGATCACCGCTGGCCTCCTTGACGCCCGCGATGTTGGGATGCCCCGCCAGCCGCAGGGCGGTTTCGGGCCGCATGTTCAGGCCCGTGCGCCCGGGCACGTTATACAGGATCACCGGCAGACGGCTGGCGTCCGCCACCTGGGTATAGTAGTCCACCAGCCCGTCCTGGGTGGTTTTGTTGTAATAGGGGGTCACCACCAGCTGGGCGTCCGCGCCCAGGTCCGCCGCCAGCCGGCCCCGGCGCAGGGTGCGGCGCAGATCGTTGGTGCCCGTGCCCGCGATCACCGGAACCTGTCCCGCCACCGTGTCCACCGTCAGTTTCACCGCGTATTCCCATTCTTCCGGGCTCAGGGTGCTGCTCTCTCCGGTGGTGCCGCAGACCAGCAGGGCCGATACGCCTGCCTCCATTTGCCGCCGGATCAGCCGCCGCAAGGCTTTGCCATCAATGCGCCCCTGATCAAAGGGTGTTACCAGGGCCGTGCACACGCCGGTAAACAAGGGTGTGTTCATCGCTGTTTCCTCCATGTTGATCATCCTCTCAAGGAGTATGCCCGCGAAAGGGAGGGAGTACGCGCTTTCTGAAGAAATCCTCATGCCGTGAACGGCCCTACCATAAATGAAACAAAATCGTAGTTTCCGGGCGCAGAAAAGAGTATAATGAAC
>CACZLE010000070.1:0-397 GCA_902781945.1 uncultured Eubacteriales bacterium
GCCGTGCAGGTGACGGCCACCTTTGCCCCCGTCGATTACAGCGTCACCGTGACGGATAACCTGGGCGGCGTCCTCACCGCCAGCGCCGCCACCGCCCACGTGGGCGATACCGTCACCCTCTCGCTGCCCAATGCCAGCTACGCGCTGGAGGCGCTGACGGTCATGCAGGGCAGCACCCCCGTGGCCGTAGAAAACAACAGCTTCACCATGCCCGCGGGGAACGTGCAGGTGAACGCCGTCATCCGGCAGCGGTTCGAGATCATTGAGCAGTGGTCGGACATGTCCCACAGCGAAATTTGGCTGATTTCCGGCTATGTGGGGGATGGCACCTATTACGCCGCTGCGGGCGACACCGTCACCTTCCGCGTGATGCCGGAGCCCGGCTATGATACTGTGT
>CACZLE010000070.1:402-11033 GCA_902781945.1 uncultured Eubacteriales bacterium
TACAGCTTCGTCATGCCCGATTTTGACGTTTTCCTGTACGCTGAGTGCTCAAGAATCCCTGTGGTGATTCCCACGGGCCACGGCAGGGTGACCGTGGACCCGGCTAACCCCGAGGCGGGCGATACCGTGACCCTCACCCTCCTCCCGGACGCCGGGTATATGGCCGTCCCGCAGGAGCCCTACGGCTGGCCGGTATCGATCCGGACGGCATACGGCGAGGAGCTGTGGCCGCAGCTGTTCTGGGATGAGGAAACGATGAAGCCTGTGTTCAACAAGTACACCTTTGATATGCCTTCCTCCGGCGTCACCGTGACGGCGGCGTTTGAGGAAGCCGTGTATGGCATCTATATCAGCTATTCCATGGACAGCGGCTTCTATCCCTTTGATGAAGGCGGTATGGACGTGACGGTGAACGGCGAACCGGCTGAAAAGGTGCAGGGAGACTACAGGGCCAAACCGGGCGACGCCGTCGCCCTCGCCGTCACCCCCGCGCCGGGCTATGAGCTGGTGGGGATCACGGGCGATTACCTCGATTATACCGGAGCATCGCAGCCTGTTGCCATCACCCGGGACGAGAGCGATCCGCTGGTCTGGCGCTTCACCATGCCGGACGGTCAGCCGTATTTGTATGCCACATTCCGCAAGCTGCCCGCGCCCGCCTTCGGCACTCCGGACTTCACGATGCCCGCCGCCCTGAAAACCATCGAGGAGAGCGCCTTTGAGGGCATGCCGCTGCTGCATGTCGTGGACGCCGGCAGCGTGACCGCCATCGGCAAAGGAGCCTTCAAGGATTCCGGACTCCAGCAGATCAGGCTGCCGAAGGACTGCGCCATCGATGCGGATGCCTTCGCGGGCTGCGGCACGGTGTACGTTTTCGCCCCTGCGGGCGGCACGACGGAGGCCTTCTGCGCGGGCCATGACGGCGTGACCTTCGTGGATGTGCCTTTGACAAGCACCACAGAGGGCGGCACCGTCTATCAGTTTCCCAGATAAGCAATAAACATAGCCCGGTGGAGGAATGATCCCCCGCCGGGCTTTTTTTGATGCGTTTTATTTTTTTATCCTTGGGCTCCAGTAGTTCTTCCAATACAAAATCAACTCGGCCAGCAGACCCACCGGCAGGGCGGCGAAGATATCCACCACGGAATGCTGCTTGATAAAGGCGGTGGACACGCAAATGACGCACACGAAGGCCACGATGAAGGCCTTGAAGCCAAGGAATACGTCCTTTTCCTTGCACCACACCGAGGCGATGCCGATGGAATAGGCCACGTGCAGGCTGGGGCATACGCCGCTGGGGGTGTCGAAGTTGTATATGATGGAGATGATCCAGGTGAAGAGGTTCTCCCGGGGAAAGACCTCGGGCCGCAGATCCTGACGGCTGGGCCACAGGATATAGACCAGCATGGCCGCAGCCTGGGTGATCATGATGAAGGTTTGCAGCTTGCAGAAGCCCTGCACATTATATAGCATGAAGTATAGCAGTGAGCCCACGATCAGCACATACCACAGGGTGTAGGGGATGACGAAATATTCGCAAAAGGGGATCGCGTCGTCCAGGGCGATGTGCACCACGTGGCATTTTTCCAGGGGGATCAGGTTTTCGGTGAGAAAATACAGGGCGAAGTACGCCAGCCAGCCCAGCAGCAACAGCAGATGGCGATATCGTGGCTCCGTCACGCGGCTCAATCGGAATTCACGATAATCCACAACAGGTTTTTTCATTTATAAGGCCTCGTCCGTCCTGTTCAAAGGATAGTCTTCTTTGGGCATATTGCGGTAGGGCACCACCCGGTGTACGGGCAGGTTTTCCGCCATGCGGGTGATCTCCCGCATCAGGGCGTCGCAGATCCTTTCGCGCTCCTGCTCCAGGGGATTTTCCCCGTCAAAGTAAATGGGCTTGCCCAGATACAGCTTGTGCAGCGCCGGGCAGATATACATGGGCACGAAGGGCAAGGCCTTTTTTGTCCTGCGGGAATAGAGGCTGGCCACGTCCACAAAGTGCTCCTGGAAAGCGCACAGGATGTTGTTGTATATTTCGTCCTTCTCGGGAAAAATGACGATCTTCGCGCCCTCCTGCAATTTTTGCACCGTCTGGCGGAAGGTGGTCATCACCCGCATGTCGTGATACACCGGGATGGTCTGGGCGTTGTTGAAGATCAGCACGGACAGAGGCGCGATGGCGTAAGAGGCCAGCTTGTAAAACCAGCGCACGGCCCGGGGCTTCATGCTCCAGAAATCCTGATACGCGTAGGCGGGCACTTCCTTCAATTCCATCATCTGGGAGGCGCACCAGGTGTAGCGGTTGCCGGGAAAGAACAGCTCGCAGGCGATGGGGCCGTTCATCTGGGCGTGGTTGCCCACCAGGATGGCCGCGCCCTCGGGCAGATTCTCCCGGCCCACCACGTCCATCTTGTAAAAGCAGGCGATGCCCCATTTGATCAGCCTGTACAGGGGAGCAAAGGTTTTTGCGTCCATGCAATCATTTCCTTCCGTCGAATAACAGCGGCATTATATATCAAATATCTAAACTGAAAATCAACTGTTACAAACGGGTCATCAGGGGCGGGATGCGCTTGTCGATGCGGCTTTCCAGGTAGGCCTGGAGCAGCGGCAGGGGCGCGTCCTCGGCGGGTAATTCGCCCTTTACGCCCACCTCCCGGGCCTCCCGCAGCCAGTTTAGCTCCGTCCTTTTCAGCAGGCCGCCCCGGCCCATTCTGCTTTTGCAGTCCGGGCACACCACGCCGCCCTGCTCGATATCGAACAGCGCGCCCTGGCTGTCGTCGATCTCCTTGCCGCAGATCACGCAATGATGCAGCCTGGGCCGGTAGCCCAGGGCGATGGCGTAATGCAGCAAAAAGGCGCTCAGCACCGCCCGGGGCGCGTAGCTGTTGTAGCACAGATAGCCCAGGGCGTGGGCCAGCAGCAGGAAAGGCCGCTGGGCGTTCTCCTCGGGCTGCACCGTGGCCTCGCAGATATTGGCCATATAGGCCGCGCAGGCCAGGGCGTCGATGTCCAGCCGCAGGTTGTAAAAGCTGTCCCGCAGCAGGCAATTGGCCACCAGGGTGTGGTTTTTGCTGGTCACCAGCTCGTAATTGCCCAGCACGAACACCTCGCTGCCCGGCAATAAGGGCGATTTGGGCCGCTTGCAGCCCCGGCTCAGGGCGTCCACCCGGCCCCGCGGGGTCAGCAAAGTGAGCATGCGGTCGTTTTCCCGGTAATCCGCATGCCGCAGGACGATGCCTTCAACGGAATAAGCTCCCATTTACTCAACTCCCCGTGGAACGGTAATGGCGCAATCCGCGCTGGAACACGGCGTACATGATCAAAAACACTACCCCGCCGGACAGCGGGCACAGAAAGGCCGCCCACCCGGGCCAGCCGTAAAGGGGCTTGCCCAGAATGTAGGCCGCGGGCACGTGCAGCACCAGGGCGAAGGGCGCGGCCACGGTGAACAGCACCCGCAGGGGCCGGGCATAGATGTCGATGGGATATTGGCAGGCGCTGCGCCCGCCGTAGGTGATGGCGTTCACCAGCTCCACCGATTTGACCGAATAAATACAGAACACCGCCTCGATCATGAAAAGCCCCAATATCAGCAGCACGCCAAGCAGGATGCTCTCCGCCAGCAGCAGGGCCTTGGGCAGCGTCCAGACGATGTCTGCCATCCGGCTGCCCAGCACCAGGGCCGCCATGCCCACGGCGATGCAGCTGACCCGCCGGGGGTCCGCCGCGCTGCATAGGATCTGGGTCAATATGCCTCTGGGCCGCAGAAACAGCGTGTCCAATTGTCCGCTGCGCACCATGCCGGGAAATGCCCCGGTGACGCCCCGGCCAAAGAACTCCGTCAGATAAAAGGTGACGGACATGAGGCCGAAAAAGAAGTACAGGTCGCCGGGCATCCATTGGTTCAGCCGGTCAAAGCGATCCACGATCAGGATCACCGCCAGCATTTCGCCGCCCTCCATGATCAACTGCGCCAGGGTCTGCATCAGGAAGGAGGCGGGGTACTGCAATTGGCTCCGGATCAGCATGCGCATGGAGCGGAGATATAATTTGATGGTATCCATTTCAGCCTCCCTGGATGACCAGCCGCTTCTGGTGCCGCGCCCACAGCCATTCGCCCAAAGCCACCAGCAGGATGATCCAAACCAATTGGATCAATAGCGCCTGGGGCGCCTCTGCCAGGGCGTATTGGCCGGTGTAGATGCGGATGGGCGTATCCAGCAATTGGGCGTAGGGCAGCAGGGTGATCACCCGCTGCCAGCTGTCGGGAAACAGGGTCAGGGGCAGAATGTTGCCCGCCAGGAACATCATCAGCAGGTTCAGCATGGCCATCACGCCCCGGTGATCCAGCGTGCGCATGGTCAGCGCCATGGTGATGTTATCCAATGCGCACACGCACAAAAGGCCCAGCAGCAAGCCGATCACGGCAACGATCAGCGCTGCCGGGGAAACCGGAGCCATCAGCCCCATGCCCCGGGGCAGCAGCAGCGCTACCGCCAGCATGGGGGCCGCCCGCAGCAGGCTGCCCAGCAGCTTTTGCGCCAGCATGCGGGCGTAATAAAAGCCGTACAGATGGATGGGTCGGCACAGCTCGTAGGCGATGCCGCCGGTGCGGATCTTGTCCAGCAGCTCGACGTCCGTGGACAGCAGCATGCGGAAAAAGGCCTGCTGCAGCCACACGTAGCTGGCCACGGCCTCCAGGGGCAGAGCTTGCGGCTTGCTCCTGTACAGCGCCCCGTACAGCGATACCAGGATCAGCCCGAAAAAGATCTGGCAGATCACGCCGCCGATCACCGCGCCCCGGTATTGCAGCTCCATTTTCCAGCGCATGACGAAGGTGGACAGATAGGCTTTCATAGGTCCATCTCCCGGTACATGGCGGCGATCAGGTGATCGATGCTCTGGCTTTGCACGGTCAATTCCTGAATGGGTCCGGCGGCCTGCAACGCGGCCATCAATTGCGCCGTGGGCAGGGCGTCGGGGGAATAGACGATCCTGTGGTCCTGTCCGTCCCGGGAAACGGCGCAGCCATGCGGCAGCTCCGGCAGGCTTCGCCCGTCCGCGTAGCGCAGGGTGATGACCCGCTGGGTGTCATACTTTGCCAGCAGATCCGGCAGCGCTCCGTCAAACAGCTTCTTTCCGTGGCCCAGCACCAGCACCCGGCGGCACAGGGCGGATATATCCTCCATGTCGTGGGTGGTCAGCATGATGGTGGTGCCGTGCTCCCGGTTTTCCCGCTGGAGGAAATCCCGCAATTGCAGTTTGCTCACCGCGTCCAGGCCGATGGTGGGCTCGTCCAGAAACAGCAGCCTGGGGGAATGGAGCAGGCTGCCGCCCAGCTCCGCCCGCATGCGCTGGCCCAGGCTCAGCAGCCGCAGGGGTGTGCTCAGCAGCTCCTCCAGGGCCAGGGCCTCGGTCAGTTCCGCCAGACGGCGGCGATAGCTTTCCTCCGGCACCCGGTAGATGTCCCGCAGCAGCTGGTAGCTGTCGATCACCGGTACGTCCCACCACAGCTGGCTGCGCTGGCCGAACACCACGCCGATCTGCCGGGCGTGGGCCTTGCGGTCCTTCCAGGGGATCAGGCCGTTCACCCGGGCCGTGCCGCTCTCGGGCGTCAGGATGCCGCACAGCAGCTTCACCGTGGTGCTCTTGCCCGCGCCGTTGGGGCCGATGTAGCCCAGAATCTCGCCCTCCGACACCTCAAAATGCATGCTGTCCAGGGCCTTTACCTGGATTTTTTCCCGCGAAAAATGCCCTGCGCGCTTTTTGCGCAGGGTATAGGTTTTGCTGAGGTTTTCCACCTCGATAAAAGCCATGGTCAGCTCCTTTCCTTTAGCATCTCCTCGTCTTCCTGCAATACGCGGTACATCTCCGCCGCGTTCTCCTTGCGCACCACTTCGCGCACGTCGGTGATCTGGTAGCGGCCCAGCCTGCTGCCAAAGCGGATCTCGATCACGTCGTTCTCCTTCACTTCCGTGCCTGCCTTGGCTATCTTTCCGTTGATGCTCACCCGTCCGCCGTCGCAGGCCTCCTTGGCCACGGTGCGGCGCTTGATGATGCGGGAAACCTTCAAATACTTGTCTAAACGCATAGGGGAAACCTCCTTCGATATCAACATATTATTATAGCACTTTCCGTATACTTTCGCCACCATAAAATGGTTTCCAACAAATTAGCGGGAAAATATAGTATGATTTGGTCGAAGGATAACTGAAAAGGGGAGGAAGCCATGAAATTCAAACGCGATCAAATCACTGGATCAGTCCTTGCGGCGCTGGGAATTGTATTCATTGTAATGATCAGCCAGTTCAGCAAGCCCATCACCGCCGCCTATCCCGGCCCCAAGCTGATGCCCGGCATCGCCGCTGTGGGTCTGATAATCTGCGGCTTGGGGATCTTTGCCAACGGCTGCCGTCAAAAGGAGCCGGACAAGCCCATCATGTCCAAGGCGGGCCTGCTGCGCATGCTCATTTCCTTCGCCGCCCTGTGGCTCTATATCCTGGGCCTCAAATATCTGGGCTTCCTCATCGTCACGCCCTTCCTGGTCTATGGCCTCACCACCTATTTTGCCGCGCAGAGCAAGGCGCAGACCAAGCTGTGGGTGCGCATCGTGTTCGCCGTCGGCGTCACGCTGGTCATCTGGCTCATGTATGTGCAGCTGTTCGACATGGAGCTGCCCATCGGCGAACTGTTTGAGTAAGGGAGGGGAAAAGACATGCTATCGTATCTTCCGTACATCTTTTCCCAGATGATCCAGCCGCTGAACCTGCTGCTGATGGTGGCGGGCACGGCTGTGGGCATCATCTTTGGCGCCATCCCGGGCCTTAGCGGCACCATGGCAGTCATGCTGTTCATGCCCCTGACCTACACCATGGAGTCCAGCACCGCTGTCATTTTCCTCCTGGCTCTGTGGATCGGCGGCTGCTCCGGCGCATTCATCGGCTCCGTGCTGCTGGGTATCCCCGGCTCCGCCTCCGCCGTGGCCACCTGTTGGGACGGCCATCCCATGGCCAAGAAGGGCCAGGCCGGCAAGGCCCTGGCCATCGGCATGACGGCCTCCTTCACCGGCACCTTCTTCAGCGCCATCATCGGCGGCGTGCTGGCTGAGACCGTGGCGGACTTCGCCTTTGCCATGGGCCCCTGGGAATACACCGCCCTGTGCCTGCTGGCCCTCACCATGGTGCTGGCCATTTCCAAGGGCAACATGTTCAAGGGTCTGGCCTCCACCTGCATCGGCATCCTGCTGGCCACCGTGGGCTTCAGTCCCATCGACGCCGAGCCCCGCTTCACCTTCAATAACATGTACCTCTTCGGCGGCCTGGGCATGATCGTGGTATTGACCGGTATCTTCGCCGTCAGCCATATCCTGGTTACCTTCGGCAAGGGCTTTGATCAGCCCCCCGAGGTCAGCAAGGAGGGCCTCAAAGGCTTTGGCCTCACCTTTAAGGACATCAAGGCAGAATTGGTCAATATCATCCGCTCCTTCCTGATCGGCCTTGGCATCGGCTTCCTGCCGGGCATGGGCAGCGGCCTTTCCAACCTGGTGGCGTACAGCTCCGCCAAGAACGGCTCCAAGCATCCCGAGGAGTACGGCCATGGCGCGGCGGGCGGCATCTGGGCCCCCGAAGTCGCCAATAACGCGGCCATCGGCGGCGCCATGATCCCCATGGCAGCCCTGGGTATCCCGGGCGACTCCACCACCGCATTGCTGATCGGCGCTTTGACCATTCATGGCCTGGAAATGGGCCCCATGGTGTTCAAGAACAGCGGCGACATCGTGTATCTGATGTTTGTCACCGTGGCCGTGGTGGCCGCCATCGTGCTGCTGTTGCAGGCGGTGTGCAAGCGCTGGTTCCCCTACATCCTCAAGGTGCCCAGCTGGTACATGTACTCCGCCCTGCTGGTGATCTGCCTGGCCTCCGCCTATGTGGACAGCGGCAACCTGTACAAGTGCGGCATGATGATGGTCTTCGCCGCCGTGGGTATCCTGATGACCATGGGCGGGCTGCCCGCTTCGCCCCTCATTCTGGCCTTCATTCTGACGCCCACCCTGGAAAAGAAGATGCTGCAGGGCTTCCAGTCCGTGCCCACCTGGACGGAGTTCTTCACCCGTCCCGTGTCCGGCATCATGATGGTGATCGCCATCCTGTGCATTTTCTCGCCCATCATCAAGCCTTTGTTCGCAAAGCTGAAAAAATCCAAAAAATAACCGGTCAGGCCGGGGCCATACTCGGCCCCGGCCTTTGCTGAAAAAACGAATGTAAGAGGTGATTCCCATGAGCATGGAACAGGATTATAAGGCGTATGTGGCCCGGCGCGAGGCCCTGGCGCCCACCCACTTCGGCCCCATCTGGCTCAACCAGGAGCAGCGCTACGTGCACCCCTTCCGGATCTTCGGCAACGTCTGGTACGTGGGGGACAGCTGGGTCTGCGTTCACCTGATCGATACCGGCGACGGCCTGCTGCTCATCGACAGCGGCAACTGCGGAGCCACGGCCATGCTGGTCAACGCCATCTGGGAGGCGGGCTTCAATCCCGCGGACGTCAAATGGATCATCCACAGTCACGGCCATGTGGATCACATCGGCGGCGCCAATTTCTTCAAGCGCATGTACGGCACCAAGCTGTATTTGGGCGAGCCCGATGCCCGCATGTTCCGGGAACGGCCCTGGATCTCCGTCATCCAGGATTCCAACGACGACTGCGACGCCCTCTTTGAGCCCGATTACGAGATCAGGGAAGGCGACGTGCTGACCTTTGGCAACACCACCATGACCTTTTGCCTGGTGCCCGGCCATACCGACGGCTGCATCGCCTGCTTCTTTGACGCTCATGACGGCGACAAAACCGTGCGCTGCGGCTATTACGGGGGCTTTGGCTTCAACACCCTGCAAAAGGATTATCTGATCGAGATCGGCGATCCGGAATTCAAGACCCGCGAAATCTATCTGCAATCCCTGGCCAAGGTGCGGGACCAGAAGGTGGAATTGTTCCTGGGCAACCATTGCATCAACAACGATACCCTGGGCCGCCGCCAGCGGCAGATCCAAGATCCCGACGGCCCCAATCCCTTCCTGGACAGCGAAGCGTGGGGCAAATATCTGGATCAGAAGCGGGACGAGCTGATCAAATTCATGGCTGATCCCAAAAACAATTGAGGAGGCGCTCCATGAACGTACCTGTGATAACCAGCATGCAGGTCATCCCGGTGGCGGGCTATGACAGCATGCTCATGACCCTGTCCGGCTGCCACGCTCCTTGCTTCACCCGCAATATCGTCATTTTGAAGGATTCCGCGGGCCATACGGGCATCGGCGAGATCCACGGCGGCGATTACACCCACGACGGCCTCATGTCCATGCGTCCCCTGGTGGAGGGCATGCCCATATCGAAGGGCCGTGAGGTGCTCCAGCGCATCCATAAGGCGGCCAATCCCCAGTCCGACGACGCGGCGGAGGGCATCCAGACCCTGGATATCTCCAAGCTCAAATATGTGGTGCGCAGCGAGTGGGCCATCGAGTGCGCCATGCTGGACCTGCTGGGCCAATACCTGGAGGTGCCCATGTGCCAGCTCCTGGGCGAAGGCCAGCAGCGGACCGAGGTGGAGATGCTGGGCTATCTCTTCTATGTGTCCGACAAGCGCAAGGTGCCCGCGGGGGATATGCAGTACATCGACGAAAGCGACAGCCCCGATCCCTGGTTCCGCCTGCGCCGCCAGGAGATGCTGACCCCGGAGCGCATCGTGGAGGAAGCCGAGGCCGTGGCCGAAAAATACGGCATGAAGAACTTTAAGCTCAAGGGCGGCGTGCTGCGGGGCGAGGAGGAAATGGAGGCCGTCAAGGCCGTCAAGAAGCGCTTCCCCGGCGCCCGGGTCAACATCGACCCCAACGGAGCCTGGAGCCTCAAGGAAGCCATCGCCCTCAGCCGCGACATGCACGGCATCGTCACCTATATGGAGGACCCCTGCGGTCCCGAGGCGGGCTTCAGCAGCCGTGAGATCATGCGGGAATTCAAAAACGCCACCCAGTTCCAGGTGGCTACCAACATGATCGCCACCGATTGGCGGCAGTTCTATCACACCGCCAGCCTCAACGCCTGCGATATCATCCTGGCTGATCCCCATTTCTGGGGTTTCGACGGCGCGGTGCGCATGAGCCAGCTGCTGGACAGCTGGGGATTGACCTTTGGCATCCACAGCAACAACCACTTTGATATCACCCTGGCGGCCTTCGCCCAGGTGGGCGCGGCGGCTGTGGGCCGGGTGGCCCCCCTGGACACCCATTGGATCTGGCAGGACGGCCAGAACCTGCTGGAGGACACCCCGCAGATCGTCGGCGGCAAATTGCAGGTGCCTTCCAAGCCCGGCCTGGGCGTCACCCTCAACATGCGGCGGGTGGAGGAGGCCAATCGCCTCTACAACAGCCTGCCCAGCCACGACCGCAACGACGCCATGGCCATGCAGTACCTGATTCCCGGCTGGACCTACGATCACAAAAAGCCCTGCCTGGTGCGCTGACGGGAAAGGAGAATAGTGTGAAAACAAAGTTTGCAGACAGCATAGGCGCACCAATCCAAAGGAAGGCAAAGCAAACAAGCCTCAAAGAGGCGGGAGGTTGAAAAAGCAG
>CACZLE010000071.1 GCA_902781945.1 uncultured Eubacteriales bacterium
CAGGATCATAAGGGCTCGCAGCGCCCGGAAAATGATCCTGTGGATCATTTTCAGCGAGAGCGGGCCGGTAGGCCCCGGACCCGCGGAGGCCCTTATCGTAACCTTTGCCAATTTCTGTTTGTATATGATTCCAATCAGGGCTCAACAAAAAAGGAAGCCGACCTGCATCGGCTTCCTTTTTGCTTAGTCGTTTGTTACGATGATTTCGTCCTCGTCCGGCTCGCCCAGGGTTTCCTCCAGGTTGCAATTGTAGATGCGCACCTTTTTGAAGGGATACTTGTAGCTGCCGGCGATGGTGCAGCGCAGGATGACCTCGGTTTTCTCCGGCACCTGCACAGGCACGCCGGGGACGGTGACGGGCACGATGCCCTTGGGGAGCGGCTTGTCCTTGCCCTCGCAGGCGGTGCGGATGCCTGCCTTATAAAGCAGGGCGTCCTTCACCGGAGGAAAGGCCAGGTAAATTTCATCGCTGTCCTTCACATTCAGTCCCAGGCTGACGGTGGTCTCCATGGCATAGGAGATCATGGGATTGCGCTTCATATTGAGCCAGGAGAACCACTGGGTCATGATCATATCGGTGCTGCCGTCGGGCCCCTTGATGCACAGCACGGCGGGGCGGCGGGGCGGCGCGTTGCCAAAGGCCTGGGAAGGGGTGATGGAAATCATAGCTTGCTCCTTAATCCACGGGATGATTGCGGTAATAGTTGATCAGGCAGCCATCGGCGATGATCTGGCGCTCGTCGGGAGTCAGATCGCCCAGGGACACGGCGAAGGGCGTCACGGCGCCGTCCGCCTTCACGGCATAGGCGGTGAACTCGGGGGTGCCCTCCAGCACAGCCTTGCGGATGCCGGGGATGAACACCCAGTCGCCCAGGGCGAAGGCCTTTTCATCCTTCACCAGGAAGGGCGCCATGCCCCAGTTGATGCAGTTGCTGCGATAGCGCTTGGTGGCGTATTCCTTGGCCAGATTGGCGGAAGCGCCCAGCACGCGCTGGCAGCTGGCGGCCTGCTCGCGGGCGGAGCCGTCGCCGGGCTTGATGGCAAAGATGGTGCTGCCGATGTCGGTATGCTCGGGATCGACCTTCACCACCTTGGCCAGGGCTTCGTACACCTTCTGCACTTCCTCAGGCAGGCCCTTGCCCGCGGCGCGGTCACGCTCGATCTGACGCACGGCCTTGCTGCGGCCCACGTACTGGGGATCCTTGCGGCTGAGGGCAAACTCGCTCAGGCGCTCGGGATTGGAGCGGTAGGAGCTGGTCTCGCCGGAGGGGATCAGTTCGTCCGTGGTGGTGACGGGATCGGTGATGTAGGAGCACACCTTGACCAGCAGATCCTCGGTGAGGGCGGGCTGCTCGGGCCAATCCTTGATGTTGGGACCGAACTTGAGTTCATAGTCGGGATCGGCCTTGCCGAAGCCGAAGTACACGCGCTTGTCGTACACGGCCCGGTCGAACACGTAGGGATACTTGTTATACTTGATATCCAGATCGGTGGCGGGGGTCAGCTTGCCGTGGTTGATGGCGGTGGCGGCAATGGAACGGGCGTCCATCAGGGCCACGCCGCTCATCTGGCCTTCGCCGGGCTTGGAGCCCTCGCGGTTGGGGAAGTTGCGTGTGGTGTGGCGGATGGAGAATTCGCCGTTGGCGGGGGTATCGCCCGCACCGAAGCAGGGACCGCAGAAGCATTCGCGGATGATGGCGCCCGCGGCGGCGATATCGCCCAGCGCGCCGTTCTTCATCAGCTGCAGATAGGCGGGCATGCTGCCGGGATAGACGCTCATGGTGAAAGCGCCGTTGCCGGTGGAATGGCCGCGCAGGATATCCGCCACGGCGCACACATTGTCGAAGGTGCCGCCGGAGCAGCCGGCCACCAGGCCCTGCTCCACCCAGACGCCGCCGTCATGCACCTTGCTGACCAGGTCGATCTTCGCGCCCACGATCTGGCTGTTGGCCTTCTCCTGGCAGGCGTAGAGGATGTCCTTGGGGTTCTCCAGCAATTCGCGGATGGTGATGGTGTTGCTGGGATGCATGGGCAGGGCGATGGTGCTTTCCACCGCGGACAGGTCGATGTACACGCAGCCGTCATAATAGGCCACGTCGGCGGGCCGCATCTGCTTGAAGGCCTCGGGACGGCCTTGGATGGCCAGATATTCCTCGGTGGCGGCGTCGGTTTCCCAGATGGAGGACCAGCAGGTGGTCTCGGTGGTCATGACGTCGATGCCGTTGCGGTATTCCATGGGCAGCTTGGCCACGCCGGGGCCCACGAACTCCATCACCTTGTTCTTCACATAGCCGTTGGCATACACCGCGCCGCAGATGGACAGGGCCACGTCCTGGGGGCCCACGCCGGGGCGGGGTTCGCCGTCCAGGTAGATCAGGATGACGCCGGGACGGGCTACGTCATAGGTGCGGCCCACCAGCTGCTTGGCCAGCTCGCCGCCGCCCTCGCCCACGCTCAGGGTGCCGATGGCGCCATAGCGGGTATGGCTGTCGGAGCCCAGGATCATGCGTCCGCAGCCCGCCATCATTTCGCGGTTAAAGCTGTGGATGACGGCCATATTGGTGGGCACGTAGATGCCGCCGTACTTATGAGCCGCGCTGAGGGCGAACATGTGGTCGTCCTCGTTGATGGTGCCGCCCACGGCGCACAGGCTGTTGTGGCAGTTGGTCAGCACGTAGGGCATGGGGAATTTCTTCATGCCGGAAGCTCTGGCCGTCTGAATGATGCCCACGTAAGTGATATCGTGGCTGGTCAGGCTGTCAAAGCGCATTTGCAGGTGATCCATGTCGCCGCTCTTGTTGTGGGCTTTCAGGATGCCGTAGGCGATGGTGCCCTGCTGGGCGTATTCCTTGGTTACAGGATGTCCGGCCTTCTGCGCGGCAATCTTTTCGTCGGTAACGATCTCGCGCCCGTTCAGCAGATACACGCCGGAATCATATAATTTCAGCATGGTGCTCTCTCCTTTTATATCACAGTTTCAGCGGCTTGATCTTGCGGACCACGTCCAGGATGGTGCCGTCCCGGGCCTCCAGCACGGCCACCACCTTGTCCTCCCACTCCAGATCGTCGGGGGTGCCCACCAGGCTGTAAGCCTTCTCCTGGAGGGATTCGATGGTCACGTGGGGAAGGCCGGCATCATCCAGGCACTTGATCAGGTCGGGGCGCAGGGGGTTGACGGCGATGCCGTAATCGGTGACCAGCACGTCCACGCAGTCGCCGGGGGTGGTGACGGTGACCACGTTCTTGCACACGGTGGCCATGCGTCCGCGCACCAGCGGGGTGACGATGATGCAGCACTTGCTGCCCGCGGCGGTATCGGGATGGCCGCCGGGCGCACCGCGCAGCACGCCGTCGGAGCCGGTCAGCACGTTGACGTTGAAGCCCGTATCGATTTCGAGAGCCGCCAGCACCACGAAGTCCAGCTTGTTGACAAAGGCGCCCTTGTTGGCGGGGTTGGCATACTGACTGGCGCTCATCTCATAGTGGCCGGGGGTCTGGTTGATGCTGTTCACGGCGTCCAGGTCGAAGTCCTGCACGTCGATGACCTTGCCCACCTTGCCCTTTTTGAGCATTTCCACCATGGGGCCGCAGATGCCGCCGATGGCCCAGCCCATCTTGATGCCGCGCTCGTCCATATATTTTTCCAGGAACAGGTTGGCCGCCAAAGAGGGGCCGCCCACGCCGGTCTGGAAGGAGAAGCCCTCCTTGAAATAGGGGGTGGAGGCGATGACCTTGGCCACGTTCTCCGCCATCATCAGATCGCGGGGATTCTGGCTGATGCGGGCGGCGGCGCTGGCGATCTTCTTGGGATTGCCGATGCTGTCCACCACCACCACGGCGTCCACGTCGATGGCTTCCACGGACGCGGGCATATTGGGGAAGTCCACCAGGCAGTCGGTGACCACGATGACGTGATCGGCGTACTTGGCGTCGGTCATGGCGTAGCCCAGGGAGCCGCAGTTGCTCTTGCCGCCGATGCCGCGGCAGTTGCCCACGCAGTCGCTGGTGGGAGCCGCCACCACAGCGATATCGATGTGCACCTCGCCGGCCTCGATGGCCCGGGGGCGTCCGCCATGGCTGCGGATGATGGCCGGAGTCTTGAGCTTGCCCGCGGAAACCACCTCGCCGATCTTGCCGCGGATGCCGCTGGTCTGGATACCCACCACCTTGCCGTCCTCGATGTACTGGGCCACGGGATCATGGGCCTCGCCCAGGGAGGTGGCGGCGATGGTGATGTTGTCCAGACCCATTTCCTCAATGGCGGCCTGCATGACCATATTGACCACAAAGTCGCCGTTGCGCAGGTGATGATGGAAGGAGAAGGTCATGCCGCTCTTGGCGCCCACCTGCTTGAGGGCGTCCACGATGCTGTCCACGATCTTGCTTTCCTGGGGCTTTTCATAGCGTCGGGTGCGGGGGGCGGCCTTTTGCAGATACTTGCCGTCCATATAGTTTTTGCCCTGGTAGACCTCGCGGCCATCCTTCAGCAGAAATTCCGGAATATCGCGTCCTACTGCGTTCTTCATACCAAATCCCCCTCATACATGCCGCAGGCCTTGGCCAGCCGGAGCGTGCGCTCCGCGCCGGGGATGAAGGCCACGTCGACCATTTTGCCGTTGACCGTAAACACGCCGATGCCCTGAGCGGCGGCCTCGCGGAAGGCGCGCACCATCAGCTCGGCCTGCATCACTTCTTTCTCGGTGGGGGCGAAGATCTCGTGCACCGGACGGATCTGCTTGGGGTTGATCAGGCTCTTGCCGTCGAAGCCCATTTCCTTGTTCTGCTTCGTCTCGTTGATGAAGCCTTCCATGTCGTCCAGATCGGTGAACACGGTATCAAAGCATTGAATGCCGGCGGCGCGGGCGGCGATGAGCATCATGCCGCGGGCGGTGACCATATCGATGCCGGAGGCGGTGGGCTTGGTCTGCATGCACTTGCGGAAGTCGCCGCCGCTGATGGCCACGCCAAACATGCGGGGGCTGGCGGCGCAGATCTCATAGGCGTTCAGGATGCCCTTGGGGCTTTCGAGAGCCGCCATCAGCAGGGTGCGGCCCACTTCCACGCCGAATTCCTTCTCGGCCTCTTCCACGGCCTTTTCCACGGTCAGCACGTCCTGGGCGCTTTCGCACTTGGCGATGCGGATGCCGTCGGCTCCGCCCGCCACGCACACGCGGATGTCCTCCTGCCAATGGGGAGTATCCAGGCCGTTGATGCGCACGATGACCTCGGTGTCGCCGTAATCGATGGTTTTCAGCGCGTGATACAGGGAGAAGCGAGCTGCGTCCTTCTGGTTTTCGGCCACGGCGTCCTCCAGGTCCAGCATGATGCTGTCCACGCCATAGATGTACGCGTCTTTGATCAGGCCCGGCTTCTGCGCGTTCATGAACATCATGGTGCGGCGCAGGCGGAACCGTTCAGGCTTGGGACGAGGGATCATTTGACGGCACCTCCCCAGGGAAGATTTTTATCGCTCTGACCGCAGGAGCGGAACACGGCGCATTCCACGCGGGCCTTGAGGGTGCAGTCCAGCGCGCCCTTGTCCACCACGGTGACGCGGCCATTCTTCACATCCAGCCGATCCAGGGTCTCCAGCACCGTGGCCTTGATCTGGCGGCCATACTGGTTCATGACGCTGGAGGAGATTTCCAGCTCGATGCCGTTCTCCGCGGGCTCCACCGTCACCTGGGCGTCGCTGGATTCCAGCGTGCCGGCCACGGCGCTTTTTTCGATGATCATGGGGTATTCCTCCTCATAATGAATATCTATTGCACTGAATTTTGCCCCTGACGCCAGGGCAAAACAGAGTTTCCGATGTTAAAATGGCGCCCCGGGAAACCGCGGAAGCCGCGGCCTCCACGGGGCGCATGACGTTGGATTTATTTATGCTTTCTTGCCGCGGGCCTTTTTGATCAGAGGCATATACAGGGGGCTCAGCAGCAGCAGGATGCAGGCGGTCATGACGATAGCGCCGATGGGGGTGCCGAACAGGCCGCCGAACACCTTGGACACATAGTCGCCAAAGCCCATCTGGGTGGTGACGATATGCGCCTTCTGGAAGGCCTGGGAGAAGTACTTCTCGCACATGCCGCCCAGCACCAGACCCAGCACGATGGCCGCGCTGTTCAGGTGCATGTATTTGACCACGATGCCCAGGATACCCGCGATGACCATGACGGACACACCCACGAAGTTGCCCTCGGAGAAGGAGCCGATGGTGGCCAGCAGCAGGATGATGGGGCCCAGATAGTAGTAGGGGATCGCCAGGATCTGAGCGAACACCTTGGCGATGCCGATGGCAACGATAACCATCACGATGTTGGTGACGATCATGGTGATGAAGGTGGCGGACAGGAACTCGGGCTGCACGGTCAGCAGGCGGGGACCCATCTGCACGCCCTTCAGGGCCAGGGCGGAGGCCATAACCGCGGCGGCGTTGCCGCCGGGGATGCCCAGGCACAGCAGGGGCACCATGGCGCCGCCGGTGGCGGCGTTGTTGGCAGCCTCGGAGGCGGCGATGCCGTCGATGATGCCGGTGCCGAACTTTTCAGGATGCTTGGAGAGCTTGTTCTCCATGGTGTAGCACATGAAGGAAGCGATGGTCGCGCCCGCGCCGGGCAGGATGCCCACCACGCAGCCCACCACAGAGCAGCGCAGCAGGGTCCACTTGATGCTCCACAGCTCTTTCATGCTGGGCATCTTGGTGTTGACCTTGCCCTTGTTGCCCACGCCGTCCTCGGCGGACAGGCGCTTCTTGGGGTTGGTCTGCTTGAGGACTTCGGTGATGGCGAACAGACCGATCAGCACGGGGATCATCTCCATGCCGCTCAGCAGGTTGCTCTGGCCGAAGGTCAGACGGGCGACGCCCGCCATGGGGTCCTGGCCGATGCAGGCCAGCAGCAGGCCCAGGAGGCCGCTGATGATGGTGGTCAGGATGTGATCGGTATCCAGCACCACCAGGATGGAAAGACCCAGGAAGGTGATGGCGAACATGTCGCCGTTGCTGAAGGCCAGGGCGGCCTTGCTCAGAGGAGAGCTCAGCAGGAACATGACCAGGGCGGAGAACAGGCCGCCGATGGCGGAGGCCAGCAGGGCCACGCCCAGGGCCTTGCCCGCTTCGCCGCGCTGGGCCATGGGATAGCCGTCAAAGGTGGTAGGCGCGGATGACGGCACGCCGGGGATCTTGAACAGGATGGCCGTGATGGAGCCGCCGGTGATGGACGAGCAGTAGATGGCCGTCAGGAACACGATGGCGGGCACAGGGCCCATGGTATAGGTGAAGGTGAGGCCCAGGGCCACGGCCATGGTGGCCGACACGCCGGGCAGGGCGCCGAAGATGGTGCCCAGAACGATGGCCACGATGACCATCAGGAACATGGTGCCTCCGCCCCAGACTGCGCTAAGGCCGGAAACAAACATTTGACCCAAACTCATGGCTTATTTCCTCCTTAGACGAGATTTTCCAGGAACAGGGAGAAGGAACGCAGGAAGGGCACAGTGCCGCGGGGCAGGTTGACGCCCAGCAATCCGCTGAAGGCGATGTGCAGGGCGATGCCCAGCACCACGGCGATGATGGCCAGCCGCCACCATTTCTTTTCCCCCAGCAGCATACCGTAGCAGAACATGATCAGGGCGCCCGTCACCACGAAGCCCAGGGGCTCCAGAATGAAGGAGGCCACGATCAGGATGACCATGCCCAGGAACATCTTGGACTTGAAGAAGGCCACGCTGTTCTTGCCGAAGGCGGAGAAGGTGAACTCGGGATTGCCCTTGTTCTTCTTGATGATCTTATAGATGTTGATGGCGATGCAGATCAGCAGCAAGATGATGATCGCCTTGGGCCACACGCTGGGGTGCAGCACGTTGGGGTTCTTCAGATAGCTCTTGGGAACCTTGGCTTCCAGCACGTGCGTAAAGTAGGTGAACCCCAGAAACACGAACAGAAGCACGTTGCAAATCAGTTCAAACAAAGGATGTCAGCTCCTTTTATTTTGGCTTGTCTTGGGTTAAACCGCGGAAGCCGGGGAAGAGGAAGCTCTTCCCCGGCCCGATAAAGCCTTGTCAGGGATTACTTCAGATCGTCGTAATCCTTTTCCAGGGTCTCCTGCTCGAACATGTAGTCGCGCAGGTCCTTGTACTCGCTCTGGCAGAAGGCCTGGGTCTCCTCGCCGGGAGCGGGAACTTCGCGCTGGTCATAAGCGGCGTTCTTCAGGAACTCGATCCAGGTAGCGTCGCTGCGGCATTCTTCGATGGCGGCAACCAGAGCGTCGATGGCGCCCTGCGGGGTGCCCTTCTTGGCGAAGATGGCGCGCCAGGGACCGGCATAGCTGTCGATGCCCAGTTCGCCGGTGCACTCGCAGTCAGGCATCACGTCCACGCGATGCTCGCAGAACAGCAGCAGGGGGATGATGTCGCCGGACTCGATCAGGCCGCTCATGTCGTCATAGCCGCCCACGCTCAGGTCCACATGGCCGCCAGCCATATCGCTGTTGGCGGAGGAGCCGGAATCGTAGGTCACGGGGTTCAGGGCCAGGCCCTCGGTGGCGATCTCGAAGCACATGCCGTCAACACCGGTGGCGGTCAGCATGGCCACGGAGACTTCGTAGGGATGGGCAGCGGCATATTCCTTCAGGTCAGAGAAGCTCTTGATGCCGTACTTTTCCATCTGGATCTTGGAGCCGGCCAGCATGTTGATGGAGTGCACCAGGATGTCTTCGCACTCGAACTCATCCTTGAAGTTGAAGTCCATGTTGTCCAGCATGTCCTGGATGTACAGGCTCTGGGTGCCCAGCAGGAAGGTGTAGCCGTCAGCGGGCTCTTTGTAGGCGAAGGTAGCGCCGGTCACGCCGCTGCCGCCGGTCTCGTTGCGCACGTCAACGGGCACGCCCAGCTTGTTCTGCAGCAGAGTAGCCATGGGACGGATGGTGCCGTCAGCGCCGCCGCCCAGGCCCCAGGGGCAAACGATGGTGATGCCGCGCTCAAACTTCCAATCTTCGGCGGAAGCCACGGCGCAGATGCCCATGACCATGATCAGGGCCAGAATCAGAGCAACGATTTTTTTCATGGGATAATCCCTCCTGAAAATATTTCTCAAGCGGACGTGCCTTGGCGTCATCGAAGCGCGCGTCTGCCTAAGTACGAAAGAAAAATAAGAAAGCCGGAAAGGCGGTAAAAAACGAGGGTTGTTTTGATGCTGCTTTGTCGCATCTGTCCTAAAATGCATCAAAACCTTTCATGTATTATATTATATGGATTTTTGACGAAAAGTGCAAATACATATTTACATATACTTTTCATAAGATAAATCTTATGATATAATGATTGCGGAGGTGAATCCCATGGTCAATCTCAAGCATGCCCCCGCCATCATGGCCATCGTGCGGGAGGGCAGCATCACCGCGGCCAGCAAGAAGCTGTATGTGTCCCAGCCCGCCCTGTCCCAGACCATCAAGCAGGTGGAAAATGATCTTGGCGCGCCCATCTTTCGGCGGGACGTGCACCATATCGAACTGACCCACGCCGGGGAGCTCTATGTGGAGGCCGTGCAGGAGATGCTGACCATTGACCGCAACCTGCACGCCCTGGTGGAGGACAGCAAGGACGAGGTTTTCGGCGAATTCACCCTGGGCATCTCCACCCAAAGGGGCCTGCAATTGCTGCCCCAGGTGCTGCCGGAATTCATGCGGCTGTACCCGCATGTGAAAATCAAATTGCAGGAAGAGGGCAGCGGGCGGCTGGAGCGCATGACCATGGAGGGCATCTGCGACATCGCCTTCGTGACCACCATCAGCAAGAACAACCGCATGAACTACGTGCTGATCGAAAACGAACAGCTGGTGCTCATCGCCGCCAAGACCACCGAGCTTGCCAAGCGCTTCCCGGACGGGGCCACCCTGGATATCACCCAGGCGCGGGGCGAGAGCTTTATCAGCATGATGGAGGGCCACAGCGTGCGCACATTGCAGGATGACCTGTTCAACCGCTACGGCATGTCGCCCCAGATCCTGCTGGAGACCAACAACATGGAGGCCGCCAAGAGCATCGCCGCCCGTTCCGGCGCAGTGTTTCTGGTGCCCAGCGTATACGTGCCCGACAGCATGGTGGACCGCTACCGGATGAATATTTATCATATTTCCAACGTGGATTATGAGCGGCATTTTTATCTGTGCTACCGCCAGGGCATGTATCTGACCAACTATCAGAAGGACCTGGTGCGCATCGTGTGCGCCAAGCTGAACGTGCCCTGCAATTTGCCCAATGACAAAGCCTGACTTTGACACGCATTTCTGATGAACCGGAAGCAGTAAAAACAGAAATTGGCGAGGGAAGAACGATAGGGGACTCTGCGTCCCCTATAACCCCGCACCAGGAGATTTCATCTCCTGGACCTCAGCGGGCGAACCGGCTTGAAAACAACAACAAACAATTTGCGCCTTTAACTTGGAAGTCGCAAAGAGAGCTTCCGGGCAGAAGAAAACCGGCGGCAGTCCGGAAAAATGAGTTTACTCATTTTCTCCGGCCTGACGCCGGTTTTC
>CACZLE010000072.1 GCA_902781945.1 uncultured Eubacteriales bacterium
TTACTCATTTTCTCCGGCCTGACGCCGGTTTTCGCTGTGCGCTTTGCGCACAGCACGCCAGCGAAGCTGGCTGCCCGGAAGCGGTGGACTGCGGTTTTGTTTCTCGTTGCGTCAGCTGCATTTACGGCGACAAACGCAGGTTTTCTGCTTCTCTTTTGACGCAAAAGAGAAGCGTACTCCCCTCCCCGTCAAATTTCTGTTTCTTGTGTAGCGTTCTGATCAGGTATCCTTATGAATTGTCATCCGCGCCAAAGAAAAAGCGCTTGCGAAGCCACACGCTCCGCAGGCGCTTTGCTATGTATGGATGTGTCCGATCACTGCACCGGCACGAAATCCACGTCGGTCAGGAAGTCGATGCACATGCCGATCTGGGTATAGGTCAGGTTCTGCTTGGAGGCGTTGGGGTTGGGCGTCATGTTGAACTCGATGAGATAGCCCTTATAGATGGCCAGGATATCCACGAAGTCGGTGTCGCTGCCCACCTCGCGGGCGATCAGCAGCTTGGTGCCGTGGCCGGTGTACTGATAGGTGATCTCCACGTCGTTCATGCCGGTGAAGGTGGCCTCCAGGGCCGCCAGCTCCTCGGCGGACAGGTCGTTCATGCGCTCCACGTCGCCGTAGAGCTCGTCATAGGCGATGGACAGATACAGCTGGGGCTTCTCCCGATCCTCGGACCGGATGTTGGCCACGATCTTGCCGCCCCGGCGGCTGATCACGTGCATGTCGTAATCCTCGGGCAGCTTGCAGGTCAGGTCAAAGGCGCCGTTCACGGTCAGGGAGCCCAGCTTCTGGGTGCCGCCCTGCTGGGGCTTGGGGGTCACGGCAGCCACCACCACGGGGGCCTGGGTCTCCACGGGCTTATTCAGCCGGGCGGTGTAATCCTTGAAGATGTAGCCCACCACATTGGTCTGCGGATCGCGGGCGCGATACCAGCGGGTGGTTTCGCCCAGCACGATCAGCTCCTGACCATCGGGATAGGAGGCCAGGCGCTCGGTGGCCTTGGAGGGCTGCTTGCGGAAATTGACCCAGCTGGTGGCGCGGGGCGTGCGCACTTCGACATAGAAGGGCGTCACGTCCTTTTCGCTTTTCAGCTCGGTGCGCATCTTGGCTTCTTCCTGGGCGGCCTCGTCCTCGGGGCTCAGGGTCGCCTTGGGGGCCGCGGTGGCGGGCGCCTTGGTGGGCGTGGCCGCGGGCTTGATGGCCACCAGGTAGCGGTTCTGCACGAAGCCCGGGACGGAGCCCCATACCACCTCGGACCAGCCGTTGCCCAGGTCATGATCCACGGGCACCATTTCACCATAAGCGTAGTGACCCACCACCTTGCCGTTGGAGCTGGGCTCGTCGCGCACGTTCAGCCTGCCGCCGTTGGAGGTGTACACGTACATTTCGTACACCGCGCTGGCCGAAAGAGGAACCATCAGGCCGATGAGCATCAGCAGGGCCATCATCAGGGATATCAACTTTTTCATATGCATACCTCTCTCTTAATAATCTATTTGAAACGGCTCCCGCCGTCTCACACGGGTTATGATCAATCCGTCAGGAAGCTCTCCTCCAGCACCGTGTCCACGCCGTTTTCCGTCCAGATCATGTCGTAATCGGTGTCATAGGAGAAGGTGACGGTGAAGGGCTCCTCCCCTTCAAATTCGCCGGTGGCGGTCACGCTGTCGGAAGAAAGATCGTATTCGCCCTTCAGAATGGTGGCTTTCAGGATCTCGTCCTCCGCGCCGCGCTGATACAGGCGGATATCATAGCAATCGTCGTACCATTCCCAGAAATAGACCTCGATGTCGTCCTTCATCCAGCGGGTGCCATAGAAAAGGCCGATCTTCTTGAACGCCAGACCCTTCCCGGCGTCCTCTTTCAGGTCGTTCCACAGAAGCATTCCGGTATCGCTCAGGGTAAACTCGGCGTCGCCGTCCTCATAATAGGTCTCCCAATCCTCGGTCACGGTGTCCCGGCAATAATGCTGCCCCAGGGGAACGGTGACCAGGTTGAAATTATCCCCCAGCATGGCGGCATATTCCCAGACGTCCTCTTTGTTGTCGCCCAGCTTGTGATCGATCAGCACCCGCAGGCCGTCGTCCTCCAGGTAGATCTCCGCGCGCCAGTCGCCGTCCTCGGCCACCCACACATTATTGTAGGCCTTGGCGATCAAACGCTCCATGGGAAAATCCGACGATCCCCCCCTCCGCGCAAGCCGTTACAGTCAGGAAGGCGCATAAAGCAAGCGCCAGCGCAAGCAATCTTTTCAGCACTTTTGCCCTCCTTTGCACGTTTTTCCTAACAGATCCACTATACCACAAAAAGTCATTTTTCTCAATACGCACAATTCAGCAGTATATGTTCGGTTTTCTCCGTTTCGCGTTTTCTTTCCACGAAATACAAAACAAATATGCAACTTTTCAAATGAATATGCTGTTTTCAAATCGGTTTTTGGTGTATCATGCGCTCGCTGCTCCGGTGGAGCGGCATATCGCAACACCCAAGGAGGGATAAAAAATGAATCCGAATTTTCTGCTGACTATGCCCCGTATGCCCATGATCATTTCCGAGGATTGCAACGCGCCCGAGCTGCGCAGCCGCAGGCACTATGAGGCCGGTTATCGCCTCGCCCTGCGCCGCAGCGTCCTGCGCGCCGTCGCCTCTGTGGCCTCCGTGGCCCTGGTGATCGTGCTGGCGCTGTAAAAATTTAAACGGGAATATAAAAAGCAGATCCTTCCGCCTGCGCGTGAAGGATCTGTTTGTTTTTGTGGACTTACTGGTTTTTCCATTCCTCAGCCTTGGCCGCGGACATGCGCTTGATGCTCTCCTCGGGATAGGGGGACTCGGCGCCGCCGTCGCCATACAGGAAGAACTTGCCGTCGGGGGTCTTGTAGAGCACTTCTTCATAGCCCTTGGGATCGCCGAACTCGCCGCTCACCTTCTTGCAGATGGCCTCGGAGACTTCCGTATCATATTCCACTTTACAAATGATCTTTTTCATTTTGCTTTCATCCTTTCAGGTCCTTGTTTCGCGCGCCATCCGGCGCATATCGATTATCATACCACAAAATGGCAGCATATACAACCTTTATTTCTTGCTTTGCGGGGATATTGTGCGCGACGGCTGGATTTTTTATGCACGGCGTGCTATCATGGAGGCAGCAAGAAAGAGGAGGGATGCCCATGGCCGCTGCCGCGCAGGCCCGCTGGCGCGTGCTATTTTCCGGGCAGGTGCAGCACGTGGGCTTCCGCTATACCGCCTATTACCTGGCCCGGCCCCTGTACCTCACCGGCTGGGTACGCAACCTGCCCGATGGCCGCGTGGAAATGGAGGCCCAGGGCGGCGTGAGCCAATTGCGCAAGCTCCTGATCCAGCTCAAGAGCCAGCCCCACATCCACATCGAGCATGCGGAGATCGAGGAGATCCCGCAGGTGGCGTGGGAAAGGGGCTTCAGGGTGCGGGGAGAGTAAGCAACGATTTCATACTGATACCTGATTCAAATGCTGCACAAGAAACAAAAATTGGCAGAAGGAGAACGAACGGGGGCGTTCTCTTTCGATGCCCGAAAGAGAACCAGAAAGGGCTGTGTTTAGAGCGTTTGTTGGTTTGTTCTGTGTAGGTTGAACGACTGCGCTTGCGAAAGCTATCCTGTGCGCGCTCCCGGGCCTATCGGCCTATGTCTGCTACGCAGACGCACACTGCCGTGTGCCGGGAGCGGTTGGGTTGTCCTTTTTTTCGCTCTGACCCTCACGCTTCGCGCTCGGGATGTAGCGCAGATACCCCAACAATCGCCATCAGCGCAACATCCTGAGCGCGAAGCGTGAAGGTACGAACCAAACAAGAGAAAAGTTAAGCAGCGCCGACGCGCGAAGCGCCAGATGCGAAGCATCGCTTTAGCAGGCGCGTCTGACAAGTTCATTCCCTCTTCCGCAGACGCGAAAGACAACAGACATCGCCAAACCTCCAAATTCAAAGACTGCCCTTTCTGCTTCTCTTTCAGGCTCTGAAAGAGAAGGTCCCCGTCGTTTCCTTCCCCCGTCAAATTCCTGTTTTCCGCGCTCTTTCCCTTTAATCAGAACCCCAGTTCGTCATTCACCAGGATCACATGGATGCGGCCCGCATGGCGGGAGAAGCGGGTGATGAGGAACTGGCAGCAGATGGTGTCCGGGCTCTTGCAGTCCATGCAGGTGCCCAGCTTTTTGCAGGGGGTGTTGATATCAAAGCGGGCGGCGTTCATGGGGGCGGCCACGTTGCGGGCGCGCTTCATGGCGTCGTCCAGGTCCTTGCACACCTTGTTCATGCCCACGATGAAGATCACTTTTTTCGGCCCCTGAGCGATGGCGGACACGCGGTTGCTGTTGCCGTCGATGTTCACCAGGATGCCATCGTCGGTCATGGCGTTGGCGCTGGAGAGGTACACGTCGGCGTCATAGGCCAGCAGCATGGCCTCCCGTTTGTCGGCGTAGGCGCTGCGGTCAATAAAGTTGTAATTTCCGTTCTTCACGGCCTCCACCAGGCCGATCTCGTGGGCGCTGGTGGCCCCGCCCATGGTGACGGATGCGCCCTCGGGGATCAGGCTCAAAGCCAGCTTCAGGGCTTCGGCCTTATCGGCGGCGTAATAGCCGCTCATGTTGCGGGATTCCAGGCCCTTGATGGTCTTTTGGGCCAGCAGCTCGTTGCGCTTAAAGACGAATTCGTTCATTTCCTTTCCCTCCGTTCAGATCGTCAGTTCTCCAATTTTCCGCACCCCGTCCACCGCCGTGACGCCCAATCCGGGCTCGTCGGTGAGGGTAATGTCCTTTTCGTTGAACACCGCCCCGCCGTGCACGGGATCTGAAGCGCACAGCATGGGACCGTCCAGGTCCACCCGGGTGATGACGCCCTTGGCGCAGGCCAGGTGGGCGGCGGCGTTCACGGCCACGCGGCCCTCCAACATGCAGCCGATCATGCATTCCACGCCGTACATTTCGCACAGGGTGGCGATCTTTAAGGCGTTGTAAATGCCGCCGCACTTCATCAGCTTGATATTCAGCAGGTCGGCGGCCCGGGCCTGCAAGATCCTGAGGGCGTCCGCCGGGCCGAACACGGCTTCGTCCGCCAGCACGGGCACGAAGCTGCGCTCGGTGACGTAGCGCAGGCCCTCGATATCCGCCGCGGGCACGGGCTGCTCCACCAGTTCGATATCCAGCCCCTTTTCCTGCATGCCGTTGAGGATGCGCACGGCCTGCTTGGGGGTCCAGGCCTGGTTGGCGTCGATGCGCAGCACGGTGCCCCGCGGCACCGCCGCCCGCACGGCGGCCAAGCGGCTGACGTCCAGCTCCGGATCGACGCCCACCTTGATTTTGAGGCAGTCAAAGCCGCGCTGGATGGCGATTTGCGCGTCCCGGGCCATGACGGCGGGATCGTTGACGCTGATGGTCAGATCGGTGACCAAATGCGTGCGCGCCCCGCCCAGCAGCTTGTGCACGGGGATGCGGTAGCGCTTCCCGTACAGGTCCCACAGGGCCATGTCCACGGCGGCCTTGGCGCTGCTGTTATGCACCAGGGCGGACTGGACCCGCTGCATCAGCTGTTCAAAATCCTCCACCTCCCGGCCCAGAAGAGCCGGGGCCAGATGGTGCTCCAGCGCCCCGCAGACGCTCTCCGCCGTGTCGCCGGTGATGACCCCCGTGGGCGGGGCCTCGCCGAAGCCCTTCTCCCCTGTGTCCGTATGCACGGTAACGATGATATCCTCCACGCTGTCCACCCGGCGCAGGGCGGTTTTGAAGGGCGTGCGCAGGGGAATGGACACCCGTCCCCATTCGATGCCTGTAATTTTCATGGTGGCGCCTCCTTCGGAAGTATGCTATACTGCAAGCGGTGATGAAAATGAATTTTGATAAGCTGACGAAGTATCTGGACGATCTGCCCCGGGAGGGCGTGCCCGGCTGCGACCTGTGCGTGTGGGTGGAGCATCAGCCCGTCTACCGCCACCAGGCAGGGACGGCGAAGGGAAACGAAACCTATTGGCTCTATTCCGCCACCAAGGTGCTGACCATGACGGTGACGATGCGGCTCATGGAGCAGGGTGTGCTGCGCCTGTCCGACGAGGCCGGGGACTATCTGCCCGTCTTCAAAAACCTGACGGTACAGGACGGGGACACCGCGCGCCCTGCGAAAACGGCCCTGACCCTGGAGCGGCTCATGGCCATGCAGGGCGGCCTGGATTATGATTACACCGCCCCCGCCATCCAGCGAGTCTTGAACGAAACCGGCGGCGACGCCACCACCCTGCAAATGGCAGCCGCCTATGCCGAAAAGCCTCTGCATTTCGATCCCGGTATGGGCTTCCGATACAGCCTGTGCCACGACGTGGTGGGTGCCATCCTGGAGGCCGCCACGGGCAAGCCCCTGCACGCGCTGGCGGAGGAGTTGGTTTTACAGCCTTTAGGCATCAAAGATCTGACCTTCCATCCGAAGCCTGCGCAATTGGCCCGCCTGGCCCCGCAGTATACGGTGGATGCCTCCGGCAAGACCGTGCCTATTCCCAACCGCCGGGATTCCGTCACCGATATGCCCCGCTACGACAGCGGCGGAGGCGGCCTGATGGGCGGCGTGGACAGCTACATGCTGCTGGCCGACGCCCTGGCCAACGGCGGCGTAGGCCGGAACGGCGCGCGCGTTTTGACCCGGGGCTCCATCGACGACATGCGCCGGGACCGCCAGACCGGCCCCTCCAGGCCCGATTGGCTGAAGGTGAAGCACAAGCGCGGCTACGGCTACGGCCTGGGCGTGCGCACCCTCGTCGATCCCGCCTCCTCCCGCATCCCCGTGGGCGAATTCGGCTGGGACGGCGCGGCGGGGGCCTGGGTGCTGATGGACCCCGAAAACCGCGTGGCCGCCTTCTACGCCCAGCACGTCACCAATATGCTGCGGGCGTATTATGAATTCCACCCGGCCATCCGGGATCTGATCTATGAGGGACTGGGAATGTAAGTCTGCTGATTATATCTCCCTTGCCAGCTTGGCCGCCCCCAGAGCCGCGGAGCCCCGGGGCTCGATGACCGCCACCTGGGGCAGCAGCGCTTGCAGCTTTTCCTCCACCAGCCGACGGATGGGCGCGAAATAACGGAAGATACTGCCCAGCAGGGCCAATTCTCCGCCCTGCATACCGGATTTTTTCCACAGGGCCACGGCCAGGGCGCACAGATCCTCCGCAGCCTTGCGGGCGATGCCCTGCGCCGCCTCGTCCTGCAGCTCCAGGGCGGGCAGCAGCAGCGGGGCCAGGGAAGCGATTTCCTTTTTCCCCGTCTCCGGGCCGTATACCCAGGTGATCATCTGGTTCAGTTTGTCGACCCCCAGTCTGCCATACACCGTCTCCGTCAGGCAGGTTTCGGGACCCCGGCCATCGCTGGCCCGCACCACGGCGACCAGGATATCCCGGCCAATGGCGTAGCCGCTGCCGCCGTCGTCGATCAGATAACCGTATCCCCCCGCCCGGAAGGACCGCCCCTGGGCGTCTTTGCCAAAGCACACCGAGCCCGTGCCCGCGATCAGCACGACCCCCGGCCCTTTCACGGCCCCGGCCAGGGCAATTTCCTGATCCCCCAGCAGGCGCAGCTTGCCCGTATAGCCGCAGTCCGCCACGGCCTCCGACAGCAGGGCCGCCGTGTGGGCGTTGTTGATCCCCGCCGCGCCGATCACCAGCCCGCCGCAGGCCGCCAGCCCGCCGGGCTGTTTTTTCATGTATTCGATGGCCTCCCCCACGGTTTGCAGCACCGTTTCCCGGGACGCGCCGTTGGGGTTCAGGAGGCCGAAGGCGGCCTCCGCCCGCACCGTGCCATCCTCGTTCATAATGCATACGCCGGTCTTGGTGCCGCCGCCGTCCCATCCGCAATAATACATTTATTTACCTCCAAACCGCTGCAATACCAGGCTGATGCGGCCCTCGCACTGATCCAGCGCCGCCCGGGCGGCCTCCGCCTCCAGGCCCAGCAGCAGCATGACGATGGCCGTCTTGCAATGAAAATCGCACTTTTCCAGGGTGGCCCGGGCCACGTCCTCGCTTTCGCCCGTGACGGTGCACACGATGCTGACGGCCCGGTGCACCAGCTTTTCGTTGCTGGCCTTCACGTCCACCATCAGGTTGCCGTACACCTTGCCCAGCTTGATCATGACGCAGGTGGACAGGAGGTTGAGCACCAGCTTCTGGCAGGTGCCGCTCTTCATGCGGCTGGAGCCGGTGACCACCTCGGGGCCGGGCACGGGAGCCATGGTGATATCGGCATGGCGGCTCATTTCGCTGTCACGGCAGCACACCAGGGCCATGACGGGCGCGCCCAGGGAACGGGCGTAATCCATGGCCCCGATGACGTAGGGCGTGCGCCCGCTGGCGGCGATGCCAACCAATGCGTCGTTGGCGGAAAAATCGTGATCCATCAGATCCTGTTTGCCCAGGTCGCGGCTGTCCTCCGCGCCCTCCACGGCCTTGAGGAACGCCGGGGCGCCCCCCGCGATGAGCCCCACCACCAGGCCGTAATCCACGCCGTAGGTGGGCGGGCATTCCGCCGCGTCCAGCACGCCCAGGCGGCCCGAGGTGCCCGCGCCGCAATAGAACAGGCGGCCCCCGGCCTTGATCTTTTCATAGATGATATCGATGCTCTCCGCCACCTGGGGCAGCACGGCCTTGACGGCCTCGGCGCAGTTGTGATCCTCGGAATTGATCAGCGTCACCATATCCAGGGTGGACAGGGTGTCGATCTGGGCCGTCCGCGGGTTGCGCTGCTCGGTGTCGATGCGTTTGAGCTCCACTGCCATATGCAAAGCACTCCTTGTGTGGTTTTTAGGTATTATAGCATATTTTTGCAGGGATTGACAGAAGAGCGCAATAAAAATATAATAAAAAATGCCGTTTGTATCAAACGGCGGACAGGGAGAATACGCGGAGCTTTGCGCCTGCCGGAATACCAATGAAAGCAGGTGATGCACATGAGCGGATATGAAATCACCATGATTTGTATCGGCATCGTGACGCTCTTGCTGAAGCTGATCGAAGTTATCTATAACCTCGTGAAGAAATAAGCATGAACAAAGCCACCGCGTATCGCTACATGCGCGGTGGCTTTGGCAGTCTGATCACCGGCAGGTGATCAAGCTCCGCGAGCAACCAACTCCCTGTCCTTATTATACCCGATTTCAAATCCTTGTCAAGCAGGGAAAGGACGACGGCTATGCAGGATTTTCAGGCTTTTTTGACTTCTTCCCTGATCCGGGGAAAAGAGACGGGCTGTTTTTCCGCGGCGGCGGGAGCCATTGGCGCGGGGGATCGGGTGCTGGCCCGGGCCTTTGCGGGCGAAGCCCCCGAGCCCGGCGGCGCGCCGGTGGACGAGCACACCCGGTTTGACATGGCCTCGCTCTCCAAGGTCCTCGGCCCCACCACGATCGCCCTGAAGGCCATCGAAAACGGCCAATTGGGTCTGGAGGAAAAGGTAGGAGACTTTTTCCCCGACGCCCCCAAGGACAAGCGGGACATCACCGTGTTCATGCTCATGACCCACACGGGGGGCTTTCATCCCTCCTTCCGGCTGGATCAGCTGGGCATCGCGCCGGAAGACGCGGCTCGGGCCATCCTGGAGCGGCCCCTGATTGAGCAGCCGGGCACGCGGCCCATCTATACCTGCATGGGCTACATCCTGTTTGCCAAGATGCTGGAGAAGCGCTTCGGCCAGCCTCTGACCCTGCTGGCGGAGGAGCGGGTCTTTCGGCCCCTGGGCATGACGGAGACCGGCTATTGCCCGCCCAAGGAGGCGATCTGCGCCGCCACCGAGCGGGACCCCGATACCGGCAAGCCCTGGATCGGCGTGGTGCATGACGAAAACGCCCGCTTCCTGCGGGGCGTCAGCGGCAACGCGGGGGTGTTCATGCCCCTGGGCGACGGCGAGCGCTTTGCCCGCATGCTGGGCCGCATGGGCGGTGATTTCCTGCGGCGGGAGACTATGGAGCGGGCCATCCGCAATTACACCCCCGGCCAGGACGCCCACCGGGGTCTGGGCTTCCAGATCGCCGGAACGCCGGATTGCTTTTTCAGCGCCGCCGTGCCGGATACCTGCTTTGGCCACACGGGCTTCACCGGCACCAGCCTGATGGTGGAGCCGGAAAGCGGCCTGTGGGTGCTGCTGCTGGCCAACCGCGTCTATCCCACCCGGGAAAACACCGCCCTGTTCCCCTTCCGCAGGCAGCTGCACGCCGCGTGCTGGGAGATGTGGAAGCAGGGATAAAGAGATATCGCGCACTATAAACAGAAATTGGCAAGGGGAGAGAAGAGAACGAACGAAGGCGTTCCTTTTCGCCGCCCGAAAAGGAACCGAAAAGGGCTGCGTTTAGAGCGTATGTAGGCTTATCCTATGCATGGTTTGCGACAGCGTTTGCGAAGGCTGTCCTGTGCGCGCTCCCGGGCCTATCGGCCTATGTCTGCTGCGCAGACGCACACTGCCGTGTGCCGGGAGCGGTTGGGTTCT
>CACZLE010000073.1 GCA_902781945.1 uncultured Eubacteriales bacterium
GTTCAGCCTCCGGATCGCAAAAGCACCCTGCCCGCTGGGGCAAGGTGCCGTATAGTCGCTTTGGATATTTCCTGTGTCTACTTGACAGGGGCGGATCAGGCTGCGCCTGCTGTCATTCTTCCTTTTTTTCGTCATCATTCTCCGCGATCCGATAGCCCACGCCCACCTCGGTAAAGATATAGCGGGGTTCATTGGGGTTGGGCTCGATCTTGCGGCGGATGCTGGCCATATGGACCCGCAGGATCTTGTTGTCCATGCTGGCGGACGGCCCCCACAGGGCGCGGAGCATAGATTTATAGGTCATCACACGGCCCGGATGCAGTCCCAGGAGACTGACGATGCGGAATTCATTGGGCGTCAGGTGCACGTCCTGGCCATCCAGGCACACCCGGTGGCGCTTGTAATCGATTTCCAGCCCGCCCACGTGATAGCTGCCGGTCAGGGCGATCTCTCCGCTTTCTGCCGAGGTGCGTGTGTGGCGCAGGGCCGCGCGGATGCGGGCCAACAGCTCAATGGCGCCAAAGGGCTTGGTGATGTAATCATCCGCCCCCAGGTCCAGAGCCGCGGCCTTGTCCTCCTCCATGCTGCGGGCGGATATGACGATAATGGGCGTGGGGGTCCAGCCGCGCACGCTGCGGATGATTTCAACGCCGTCCATATCAGGCAAGCCCAGATCCAGCAGGATGCAGTCCGGGCAATGGGAAGCGATGATCTGCAGGGCGCTTTGCCCATTGGCGGCAAACAGCACGTCGTAGCCTTCGGCTGTCAGCGTGGCGCGCAAAAAGGCGCAGATGCCGGGATCATCCTCCACGATCAGCAGCTTGCTGCGAATAACGGAAGCCATGTTATTCCTCCTTGCAGGGCAGGGTAAAATGGAAGGCCGCGCCGCCGTGACGGCTTCGTGCGGCGGTCAGCTCGCCCCCATGGGCGGCAATGATAGAGCGACACACGGACAGGCCGATCCCCATATGGCGGCGGTCATCCCCCTGGGCGGAAACGGCGCGGTCCTCCAGAATATGCATCAGCCTGGACGGGAGAATGCCCGTTCCGTCGTCCTCCACGGAGATGCGCACATGTTCCGGTTCCTTGGCAATATGCAGCCAGATGCGGGTGGCGCCAACGGCGTGGGCGGATACGTTGTCAAACAGGTTCAGCAGCACCTGGACGATCAGCGTGGCATCCATGGGGATCATCAGGATGCCCTCCGGCGCGTCCGTCTCCACGGGCAGGCTGCCTTCGGTTTGCCGGTATTTCAGGATCGCGCTGCCCACGATCTCCTCCAGCACCTCGGTCTCCTTTTTCAGGGCCACGCTGTCTCCGGCAAAGCGGGTGACGCTGAGCAGGTTCTCCGTCACCCGCACCAGCCACCGGGCGTCCCGGCTGATGGCTCCGGCCAGGGCCCGCCGATCCTCGGAGGCCAGATCCTGCTTTTCCAGGGCCGACGCCGCGCCCAGTATGGCCGCCAGCGGCGTGCGGATATCGTGCGCAATGGCGCGCAGCAGGTTTGCGTGCATCTTCTCCTTTTCCACCTCGAAGCGCAATTGCTCCTGCTTTTTGATCTGGGTGGTCAGGGCGCTGACCAGAATGGACACAATGAGCATCACCGCCACCGTGAGCGGATAGCCGGGATAGGTGACGTCAAAGGCCCAAAAAGGATAGGTGAACATGTAATTGACGCAGAAGGTCCCCGCCAGAGAGGCGGCGATGCCCCAGCCGTAACCCTCGGTGAACCGGGCCACCAGCACCACCGCCAGGATGAACACCGCCATGGCGAAGGGATTGTTGTCGTCGTTGACGCCGGAAAGCACCATGGACAGCAGGATGGCCGCGGTCATAATAAACAGGAACAGCAGCAGATCGATGAGCCGCCGGTATTTGAACTTTTGCATGAAGCCCTCCTTTCGAGCGTCTTTTTCATTATAACATGTTTTCCGCTAAAATTCGGCCCCATCCCCCCTGCCCGATTTTTCTTTCCGGAAAATTAGCGGCGGCATGGCATCTGTTCAGGGGAAATAACGCGCGTCTTTGGTTTCATCCCCCGTATTGACGCCAAGGCACGAATTGGATATAATGAGCAAAATACCTGTTCAAAGGAGCGTTTTTCCATGCCTGGAATGAGAGACCGGCTGATGTATTCGGTATATTTCGCGCCCCGCGGCACCCGGCGCATGGCGGAGCTGGGCAACCTGATCGGCCAGCGCCACCTGAATCCCTTTGACCGCCTGATCGGCATCGTGGGCGAGGCCGGCAGCGGCAAAAGCCTGCTGTGCAAGGGCATGTTTCCGGGCCTGGAAATGACCAACGACGACAACGGCGTCAACGTGCGGCCCCTGCCCCTGCTGAGCGTGGACGAGATCGGCTTTTATCAGCCCCACACCTATCACCTGGACGTACGCTTCGAGATGGGCTTCACCCAGATCGGCGTGCTGGCCCAGGCCATCAGCGATGCTTTGAGTCGCGGCCGCCGGGTGGTGGTGGAGCATTTTGAGCTGATTCGCCCCTACCTGGCCCACAACGCGGAGCTGCTCATCGGCGTGGGCGAGGAGATCATCGTCACCCGGCCCAACCTGTTCGGCCCCGAGCCTGAGGACATCGCCGAGATCGTGTTCCGCTCCATCCGCTACCGCAAAATGGCCCACACCGCCGAGGACCTGACCGAGCGCCAGCTCTGGCCCCGATACAAGGGCAAATATCAGCACAGCGACGTGCGCCACGGCTTTATCCTGGAGTTTGCCGAAAAGCCGGATATCGACATCGCCGCCATCCAGGCCTACGTGCTCCAGCGCATCGCCGACGACCTGCCCGTCTCCTTCCACGACGACGAGCACATCATGCTGGGCGAAAAGCTGCACCATTGCACCGGCCCTCGCATGCACGTGCGCTCCACCGGCGAAATCGAGGGCTTCCACCTGCTGCCCGAGCTTCATTACGACCCCCTGTCCGAAAAATACCTGCTGGTGGGCCGGGTGGGCGAGGAGGAAGACCGGGCCATGGATCTGAACAGGCTGAAACTGTAACAAAAAAAGAGGGGTACGCGCTTCTCCCGCGCGTGCCCCTTTCCTTCTTATTACGGCGCGTCGTCCCGCTTCGCGTCCGTCCAGCCCTCGGCAAACATATACGCCACCGGGGTCACCCCCAGCATGATCAGCGCGCCGATCTCCTGGGCCGCGCTGCTGTCCTTTTTCAAAAAGATCAGCAGGGCGGTGACGAATTCCGCCACCGCCGCCCAGAATTTGCGGCTGGTCAGCTTGCGCAGCCAATCCTGTTTTTCCATCCGTTCATCTCTCCGTCAGATAGTCGTCCAGTTCCTTTTTCACGTCCCGCAGCTTTTCATGATCATTGCCGCTGATGAAATGCATCAGCAGCGCGTTCAATACCGTCAGCGTCTGGGTCAGGTCGCTTCTGGTGCTCTCAAAGCGCAGATCGCCCTTTTGCAGCCTTTCCTCGCAGGCCGTTACCCGCAGCTGCAATTCCCGCAGCTTCTCCCGGCTCTCCCTGCGTTCCTTCTCCCCCGTCAGGCCGCGAAAGGCCTCCATGCCCTTCCACAGGGCGGTCAGCAGCGCCGCGACGCCCGCCGCCGTCAGCAGGGCGGACAGCAGCCCGCCTTCGCTCAGATATTCCATTTTTCCTCCTTGATCCGCATGATCGCCCTGTCGATGGCCGCCCGGGCCATCTCCAGCAGGCGCTCCAGCGGTTCCTCCGCCTCCGCGTAGTCCACCTGCTTCAGCTTTGCCGCTGCGCACCAGCCCTGACCGATATCGCTGCGGACGCACCCGTCCTGCGTGTTGGCGCAGTGCACCACATGCCGTCCGTCCGCGTCCACCAGGCCAATGTGATAATAATCCCGCAGGTCGCCGTTATACCGCTTGCCGCCCTTCCGGTATTCCGCCGGAAGGGCGTAGTTTTTTTCGCCCGGCTCCCGCGCCTTGAAGGCCGCCATTCCCGGCTGCGCCTGGGCAATGGGCGTCAATTCCACCACATGCTCCCGCGCAATGCGGTTCGATCCGTGGTAGATGCTCGCCCCGTGCTGTTTGAAGGCCCACACAAAGGCTCCGCTGCAATCGGCCACCCGGCGCCCGATCCATTGACGGCCATACTTTTTGGCGGCGTCCTGGCTTTTCTCCGTCCAGGTCCCGCCCGCCGCGCCGGGGATATAGCCCCATTTTTCCGTCAGCATGCGCTGAAAATCCTCTATCAGCTCCCGCGCCGTCATCATTCGTTCAGCTCCACATCCACGGTATCCAGGTCCTCGTCAGCCTCCAGTTCCGCCCGCAGCTCCGCCAGTTTCTTTTCCACATAGCCCGCGATGGTCATGCTGTACGTCACGCGCACGTCCCCGCTGTCGGCCCGGTACTGATTGCTGCCGGGGACCACCTTGATCGCATGGGGAGCCAGCGCATAAACCTGCGGCGCATCCAGATCATAAACCACCTGCGCTCCTCTGGTGGGAATCGTTTTCTGAGGGCTGTACTCGTCCATGCTGGACATCCAGCCGGAAGGGATCGACGTGAGCTGATAGCTTTCAATATATCCCTTGGTCACCTTCAATACGCCCTGGACCACATCCAGCGTGCCGCCATACACCGTGCCCGCCGCCTCGGGAAAGTCGATATCCAGCGTCTCCTCCATCTCCAGCCACAGAACGCACGCAGGGGACACCGCAAACTGATAGAAGGACTCAGCATTGCTGATCACGCCTCTGGTGTTTACATACCGGATCGACGCCACGGTGCTTGGATAGGGGGACCGCAGCAGCCAGTTGCACTGGTTCTGATTGGTGTCTTTTCTTCTCAAGCTGGCTGCGTCCGTTCCGTCATACATCGCCCACACCGTGCCCTCGGCCACGCCATCCGCGCCCAGGCCCATTTCGTCGCGGCTGGGCAAGAAGAATTTATCCGCCACCGTATATACCGAGTTCGTCGTGTAGCCAGGCCGCACATAGGCGCTGTTCGCTCTGCAGCTGACGTTCGTTACTGCCACCGCGTCCACAAAATCGCTGTCCATGTCGTGCAGGAAGCCCGCAAATTGCGGATAGGTGGGCGGCTGATCAAAGAGGTCGTTCGCCTGCCACCATGCATTGGGCCCGCCCGTGGCGTTGAGCCATTGCCGCACGTTGCTCTCCGCGTACATGTTGCTGCCGCCCATGGCGCGCATGATCTGATTCATGAAAGGCGTATTGCCGTCCGACGTCCCCAGATAGGTTCCCTCGCTTCCGACAGTTATCTGTGCCCGCTCTCGGTCATAGCCCGCCGTCGCGGTCGCGCGCACGCGCAGATAGCTTCCGTTCAGATTGCTGCTGACGCCTGTATCCAGCATGATATATCCGCCTACCGATATGCCGTATTGCAGGGTAAACTGAAAGTCCACGCCGTTGTCCGCCGTCTTTGGGCTTGTTCTGCCCTGGCAGGTAAAGTGATAGGTCCCCGCGGGCATGCCGGAAGGAAAGACGGATTCATCCACATAATAAAATTTCTCTTTGGTATCAAACTCGTGGGAAGGGATCAGATTGTGCAGCAGCAGCGTCACGCAGGGCCGCGCCGCGCCGGTGGAGGGGTCCACCTTGGTCCCATAATCCACCACGTCCCAGACCAGGTCCTTGCCGTCATACGCGCCCACCGTGATCTGGGCTCCCACGGGATATTTGCGGGGCCCGTACACGCGCAGCTTCTGCCAATCCTTGGTCAGCTCCTCCCCATTCTGGGCGGGAAACTGAACGCGAAGGCCCGTCCGCCCCGTGATGGGCCGCACATTCTCCGCACTGGGCGTGCCGCTGCCCTCCTGCACGGGGTCGATCTTCACCACCAGGGATTTGAGGGGCAGGCCCTCCATGGCGTCCGCAAAGGTAACTTCCGGCCCGGAGACCGTGGTGACAGGCAGGATCGCCGCCATATCCTCCAGGCCGCCGCTGCCGTCCTCGCCCTTGTCCCCCTTGTCGCCCTTTTCCCCCTTCACCAGCCCCAGGGCCAGATCATAGTGGCCGTTCACCACGGACAGGGACGCCGTGGGAGCGCCCGTCACCGCCGTAGCGGATACGGTCATCTTTCCCATCAGTTCGTTTGCCGCGGCCTCCGCGGCGGTCTCCGCCGTATCGCCAATCATGTCGGACACGTTGGCCGTCTCCCAGCACGCGCTGTCGATATCGCCGTTTTCGTCCAGCGTCAGCAGGTCGATGGCCTCAAAAGCCTGAACGCAGCGGTAGATCTTGCCGTTGAAGGTCATGTAGTCCCCCACGGCGTAATCCCTGTCCTGCTCGTAGGCCGGGGCCAGATAGCCGATCCCCGTCCCGACGCGCGCCGCCGCCGCGTTGGCGCTGTCTGCAGCGTCGCCTGCCTCCGCGATGGCCTCGTCCATCTCCTCCAGCTTGGCCAGCAGCGTTTCCAGGTTCGGCACCACGTGGCCGGGGTCCACCAGCATGTCTGTGCTGGTGCGCTGTACCGTGGCCACGCAGGCCGCCAGCACCGCCCGCTGCGCGCCCTCCCGCAGGCGCAGGGCGATCTGGATCATGCCCGGAACGGCATAGGCGGCCTCCGGCAGTTCGATCCAAGCCCGGTTTCCGGCGCATTGCCCGGCCACCGTCACCGTGGCGCCGTCGCCGCGGACCACATAGCCCACCACAGTGCCGGACAGATTCACCGCCTGGCCGCCGTCCGTCACCTCAGCGCCGATCAGGTTGCCCATGTCGTCCTGCGAAAAAATCGCGCCGCCCAGGGTTTTCACCTGCGGCGGCCTTTGCAGATCGGCTTTCAGCCATGTTTCAAATTGCGCCATGCTTATTCCTCCTCCATCTCCATGATCTCCAGTTCGATCTCTTCGATCATGTCGGTCACCGCCGCCTTCTCCAATTGGATCAGCACCCGTCCGTTCCACCGGTCCCGGTGAATGTCCAGCAGCGTCGTATAGTCCGTGAAGGTCGCCGCTGCCGCGCCGCCGATCAGGTACGCGATGCTGGCCGTTTTGGCCGCGTCGGAGAACACCGTGGCCGCCGCCACCATGCTGATCGTGTCGGTCAGTTCGATGTTCAGCACGCCGTCCGCCGCCCCGCACCACGCGGCGTTGTATTCCGTGTTATCGCTCAGCCGGATCTTGCTCGCCATCATCCTTCTCCTCCAATACCGTCTCCAGCATCTGCATGCAGCCCAGCAGCCTGTCCAGGTTGTCCATGCCGGATACCTGGATCAGGCCCAGGGTGTACAGCACATTGGAAAGCCTGGTTTTCGTATCCTGCTCCACGCTTGTTCCTCCTCACTCGTCATAGGTGCCCAGCAGCCGGAAGATGCCGTTGTTGGCGTTTACCGTAAACCAGTCGCACCCGCTGCCCTTCACCACCAACCGCGTCACCCGCAGGCTTTGGGCCGTGGTCACGCCGGTCATCAGGTTGTTCACCGTGGTCTGCAGGGCGTTCAGGGTGATGGTCCTGGCCCTCAGCTCGATCTCCTCCGCGTTCTGCCGGATGCGGCTGTACAGGGTCTCGTTCTGCCCCAGGCTGTTGATGCCGGTCTTTGTCACCACGCTGCTGATCTCCCCGGCCTGCACGCTGAATTTTGCGCCCAGCGCCGTGTTCACGCCCTGCTCCGTGGCAAAGATCAGCACTCCGTGAGCGTCCAGCTCCAGCCCCGCCGCGTGCAGGATCTGCCCCTGCTCCGTGATCTGTTGTCCCGCGCCCGCCGTTCCGTCGTCTCAGACCGCCCGGCCAGACGCGCGAACAGCCCGTCCGCGCTGGCCCGCTTGTTGCTCAGGCTCACCCGCACCCGACGGGGCTCCCGCAGCAGGTCCGGATAGCTCACCGACACCACCCGCTGGCAGAAAACCGTCCCGTAATCCGGCAGCGCCACCCGGCACATCCGCCCCAGGCGCACCGCGTCCAGCCGCTCCCCGGTGAGCCGGTTCAACTCCGCCCCGTCAATATCGATCTGCGCCTCCGGCTGGCCATGCCGCGCAAAGTACTTTTCCACCCACGCGTCCACGTCCTCCACGTCCGCCGCCCGGATCGCCGCCGTTTTGCTCACCACGCCCCATACCGTCTGAGCCGCCGCGTCATCGCACACCCGCTGCGTCACGGTGATTTTTTCCCCGTCCCCGTCGGTCCGGCTGGTTTCCACCGACAGATACAGCCGCGTGCACAGCGCCCCGTCGTCCAGCGTCACCCGGCAGTTTTCCACGTTGCGGGGCAGGCGAAATTCGCTCATCACCGCGTCGTCCCGGCGCAGAAAATGCAGCCGCCAGGGAAAGACGCTGAAATCAAAGGCAAAGTCACACTCCTCCGCCGCCTCCGCCAACCCGGCCAGGCATTCCATGGCGTTGCTGCGCGCCTCCCAGCCCGGATGAGTCCCCGTGTCCTCCACCGTGCCCAGCGTCCAATAGGGCTGGCCGCCCAGCGTTTCCGTCTGCCCGGCCAGAATCTGCCCCAGCAGCGCTACAGCCGTGCCCGCCGCCTGTTCGCCGGGCATCACCACGTCGGACAGCAGATCCAGGGCGTGATTCAGCCGCACCTGCCGCTGCCGCCCATAGCCCGTCTCAATGCCCGCCACCCGAAAGATCCCCAGGGAGCCGTTCTGGCCGAAGATCTCCACCAGATCGTGCATGCCCACGGGCAGGTCGTCCTCCGTCAGCGTCATCCCCGCCCGGCTCAGGGGAAAAAGATTCATCTCCGCCCACAGCGCCGTGGGATGCAGCCTGCCCGCCTCCTTCAGCCGTCCGCCGCCGTCCAGCTCCCTGCGCAGCAGCCTCGGCAGCCGCACCTGCTCCGTCACTCAAAGACCCCCCTTGCGTAGATCCGCCCGCTGCACAGGCCGTCCGCGTAATAGATCACGCTGTTCCGGCCCGGCGGCAGGCATATCTCATCCTGGCTGTCCGCCGTCAGGCAATACAAAACGGGCACGCCGTCCGCCTCCGCCCGCAGCAGATGCCTTTCGTCATAAAATAGCCGAAACGCGCCGCCGTCCGCCAATCCCAGCCCGGAAAACGCCAGCTTCTCGCCGCCGCCAAAGAAAAAGCTGATCTCGTCTATCACGTCCCCGGATTCGTTTTTCAGCTCGGCCTCGGCGTAATAATCCCGCGTGCCCTCGGGGCACAGCCAGGCCGCGTCCGACGCTCCGCTCACCGCCGCGCTGTCGGGCACGGCCCCCATCCAGTAGGGCCAGTCCAGCGCCGTCCACACCAGCCGCGCCGATTCGCTCCACCGCAGGGCGGCCCCGTCGGCAGGCTGGGTACATACCACGTACAGTCGCTGCCAGGGCCGGGTGCTCACCGTCAGCCAGCCCTTCTTCGCCCAGCCGTTCACCCGGGCCAGCACCCGCGCCCGTTCCGCCCGGTCCTTCTCCTTGATCATCAATCTGAGCGTCACCGCCAGGCTTTCCCGGCCCATCGGCCCGCACAGCACCGCCCCGCCCCGGACGCGGCCCGCCGTCCGCGTATCCGTGCGGATCTGCTCCTCTATATCCTCTATATAAATGCGCGGGTCCAGGCTCGTCAGTTCATTCCCGTCCAGCGCGCAGCGCAGTTCCTCTCTCATACCGTTCCGTTCCTCCTCCAGTTGGCCTGTCGGGCGATGCGCTCGCTGACCGTGGGGGCCACCAGCGCGCCCACCTGCTCCCCGTCCATCCGCACGCTCACGTCGTTCAGGGCGGCGGCGATCATCCGGGCGGCATCCTCCGCCCAGGCCGCGTTGGGAACAGCCGCCACACCAGCAACCGCGGCCCCATCGATCACCTGCCGCACCGTCCTTCTCTCCATGCCCGCGCCGCCGCTTTCCGCCGTCCGGGGCAGCGATTGCCGCAGCGCCTCCGCCGCCAGCTCTCCCAGCTCCCCGGCGGCCCGATGCACGCCGTTTGCGCCCCGCTGCAAGCCCAGGGTCAGCCCCAGGTCAAAGTCCTGGCCGATATCCCTTGTCACCCGGGAGGGCGAATGGGAATCCAGCGCCTGCCGCAGAGCCCCCGCCGCCGCCTGACCCAGGCTGCCCGCCGCGGCTCCGGCCTCTCCCTGGGCGTTTCGGATGCCCTGGGCCAAGCCCTGTCCAAAGGAGCGCCCGATCCCCGCGCCCACAGAAGCCGACAGCGCCCGGCCTGCCGCCGCAGCCCCCGCGTTTCCCAAGGCCGTCATGACCGCGCTCACCCCCGCCCGGGCCAGGGCCGCGCCCAGCTGCAATCCCGTTCCCAGGCTGCCCGCGCTGTCCTGGCCCAGCCTTTCAAATCGCTTCTCGATCCCCTCCAGCTCCCGGTCCACGCCGCTGATATCCACATGAAAGCTGGCAAACAGCCCTCCCGCCTCCAGCGCCATCCTCATTCACCTCCGCCCTTCCGCAGATCCTCAAAAAACGCGGCGGCCCGCTGCCGGTCATCCGCCGCCGCGCCGTCCCGCAAGCGCACAGCCCGCGCCGCCACCGCCCCATAGGGGGACAGATTGCGCAGCAGCACGGAAAACCGCCGCCAGGACATATGCTCCAAACGCTCCCTCAGATCGATGCCGTAATCCCGCGCAAAGTCGGCCTCCACGGCGTCCCACAGCTGGAGCAAACCTATTTTCCCTTTTTATCCTCCACGGTGCCGTCGTCCTCCAGCACCTGCTTTTCCTCGGTCCCCAGGATGCGGGCGAACACCTGCTCCACCAGCGCGGCCAGCTTTTCCGCCGACATGCCCCGGCGGCAGAAGCCGTCGATCGCCTCCCGCCCAAACATCAGGTCCCCCGCCTGCAGCAGCGCCTTGCCCTTTTCTTCGGCATTATCCTCCGCGTGCCGCGCCAGCAGCACGGGCACCAGGGCCGGGATCTCCTTTTTCACCCGGTAATTCTTCCCGTACACCCGCACCGTCAGGGTTTCTTCCTGTTTTTCCGCCAGGAACCGGTCAAAGTCCAGCACCTTGTCCATGCCTTACGCCCCCACGTTCACCGTCAGCTGAGCCGTTTTCTGGCCGTTCAGGCTGGTCACGGTCACGGTGGCCGTGCCCTGCATCAGCGCCGTCACGGCAAAGCCGTTCTCCGTCACGTCGGATACCTGAACGTACTGCCGCCCGGTCACGCTCACCCGGAACCGCCGGTTGCTGGCGTTCTCCGGCGCAAAGCCCACATTCACCTGGACCGGCGCGCTGCCCACCTGCATGTTCAGGGTTTCCGGGCTCACGCTCACCGCGCTCACCGCCACATAGGGCAGCGTTTCCGCCTCGCCCACCTGTTTCAGCTCCCAGCTCACGTCGCAGGCCGTGTCGTTGGCCTCCTGGCCCGCGCCCGTCACCACAAAGTCCGCCGCCATGGCATGGCCGTAGGGGTCCACAAATTTGATCGTCGCGTCCCCCGCGCAGCCGCAGGCCGCGGCATAGGCGTCCAGCATCACCTGGCCCTCGTCCTTTTCGCCCGTGGCCGCGTTGGCGATGGTCTTGCCGCTCAGCTTCAGCACCGCCGAGCGCTTGGTCACATAGGGCTCCTCCCACAGATCGGTGGCCGCGCTGCCGTCGGCGGTCTCGCTGTCGCAGGTCTTGCTCATCACCCGCAGGCCGCGGATGCGCACCCAGCGCTCCTGCGCCGTCCAGCCCTTGTCCAGTATCGAAATCTGCCAGTCCCGAATATTGGTCGGGCAGCCGTTTTTCCGTCCTCGCATCTCTTTCTCCTTTCGCCTCACAGGCAGCTGTATACGGTCACATTCGCCGCGTACATCTCTCGTTCTTTGGCGTCCGCGCCCAGGCCCACTCCGGAGGAGGTCACCCGCAGCTGCGCCATGGCCCCGTCGCCCGCCAGAAAGCCCCGCATCCCGTCCAGGGCCGCCGCCACCTGGCAGGCCTTCTCATACGCCTCCCCCGGGGTCCTGCCCCGGTTCACGATCTGTACGCGGGCTCCCTCCATCTTTCCCGGCACGCCGCTGTCGCTGGAATAGACGCACAGGCACGCGTCCGGCTCATCCGGCATCCTGCCCCAGAAAATATCCTCGTCCACCGTCCCCAGCCCGCAAAACGCCAAATGCCGGGAAATCTCCTCCAGCATCCTCACGCCCTCACCTCATTTCCTCCGCAAACGCTTTTCTCACTTCTTCGCCCATGGCCGCGCGTACCGCCGGGTCCCAGCAGGCGTTCTCCAAAAACTTGCCTCCCTCCCGCCGTTCATGCCGGGCCGCCGCATAGGGAGCCGTATAAACCACCGCTCCGCCCATGCCTTCCGCCCGCACCTGACAGGAATCCCGCAGCCTGCCGGTTTCCACCGGCGTCCGGTTTTTCGCCTCCGCCGCCAAAACCGCCAGGGCCGCCGCCGCGCCCCGCCGGGCGGCCTTTTCCAAGCGGCTCCTCACCGCCACCCGATCCAGGCTCATTGCAGCGTCACCTCCAGGTGCTCCTCCGCAAAGCCGCGGGTCCTTTTGCACCCGGTCACGATATACCGTTCCCCCTCGCATTCCACCACGCTGCGCTCCGGGATCATCTCTCCCGTGCAGAACATCAGCGCCCGGGCCGGGATCACGTCCTTCACCCCCGGCGCGCCCGCCGGGTTTTCCAGCCGCCGGTTCATCTGCAAGCGGCAGGCCCGTTCCTCGGTTTCGCCATATTGATCCATCCCGTTTCGCAGCCCCAGCCACGGGGATACCCGGCACCGCTGCCGCAGCAAAAAGTCGATCATCACGGTCCGCGCCTCCCCTCCACGCCCCGGTACAACAGCCCGTGCCGCAGCAGCAGGCCGTAGGCCTCCGGGCAGATCTTCCCGCCATGCAGGCCTTCCCCGTCCTTCAAGGTCATCTCAAATTCCCCCAGCCGGAAGCCCTTCACCCCGGCGGGGACCTGCGCGTTTTCCTGCTCCTGAGCGTACTGCAATTGCACCGCCCGCTCAAAGACCTCCTGCTCCTCCAGCGTCCGGGGGATATTGGGAAAGCACACGGCGTACATCCGCTCCCGGACGCCCGCCAGCGCGTTTTCGCTCATTTCCTTCACCTCCATCCGGGGAGGGACGTTCCCGCCCCTCCCCATCCCTTGGGTCAGTTCGCGGCCTTGAGCACCGCGAAGGGATACCGGCTGGCCGCGGTGGGATTCACCCGATTCACGGGATTGGCCAGCGCCCAGCCCGCGCGGAACACCACGCGCAGGGCCACGGCGTCCTGCTGGGCCAGATTGATCAGCACGTTGCCCTGGGCGTCGGTGATCACGGCCTCGGTCAGCAGCTTCGTGGTGATATCCTTGCGAATTGCCCACACAGCCTTGCTCCAGTCGCCGCCGATCAGCAGCGCCTGGCTGTCGTCCATCACGTCGCTGTTGGGGAAATAGATGTCCGCCCCATCCAGCTCATAGGCCGCCCGGCCAAACATGCCGTCGCGGTAGGGCGCGCGGCCAAAGATGGGCAGGCCGTTTTCATCCACGGTGCCCCGCAGCTTGGAGCGCATGGAAATGGCGCCCACGTAGGCAGAGGGCACATAGCCGTCCGCCTCCACCTTGGCCGCCAGACCGCCCTCGCCCAGCAGCTGCTGGTACAGGGGCTTGGTGTTGTCCAGCGTCACCACGTTGCCCACGCCCGCAGCGCCGTTCACGATGCCCGCCGGGAAGGACGCGGGCTTGTCGGTGCCAAAGAGCACCGCCTTGTCAAAGGCCGCGCCGATGGCCTCGTTGATGCGGGGCAGCACGCTGGCCCAGATATCATAGTCACTGTCGTCCAGCACGTTTTCGGGGATCACCACGACGGTGGCGATCTCCTCCGCCGTCAGCGTCACCTTGTCCCAGGTCATGTCGGTGGTGGGCTTCAGGCCCGTATCGCCGTGGATGAATTCCGCCGTGGGCAGGCTGGTGGCCACGGGCAGGGCCCGGGTCTTGCTGCTCATATCGGGCAGGCGGCGCATCAGCCGCATGGCGATGCTCTGCTCCGGCACCGCCTCCAGGATCTCGCGGCTCCGTTCTTCGGGGATCAGCACCTCCGCGCCGGTGCGGTCAATCAGGTTCAAAGACATATTTTTTCTCCTCCTTCAATTCAATCAGTATCGTCCTGCAGCCGCCCGGATGGCGTCGTTCATGTCGCCCCGGGCCGCGGGCGTCTCCGCGCCCAGCTTCACGCCGCCAAAGCCGCCCCGGACCGCGCCGAACAGATAGGGATACCGCTCCCGCAGCTCCCCTATCTGTTCGTTTACGCCCTTTTCCTCCAGGCGTTCCCGGTCGATCAGCCGTTCCACCACCCGGGCGTCCCGGGCATGGGCCGCATTGATCGCCTCCCGGATCTCCGCCTCCCGGCGCAGCTCCGCCGTCTCCCGCTGCAGCTTTTCGTTTTCCAGTCGCAGATCCTCGCCCGCCCGCGCCTTCTCCGTCAGCTCCTCCACGGTCTTTTTCAGCTCGTTCCGCTTGGCGATCTCCGCGTCCAGCCGGCTTTTGGGCAGCCAGGAGCCGTCGCCCGTGGCGATGATCCGCAGCCCGTCGGCTCCCTTCAGCTTTTCCGTCACCTGGGCATAGAGCTCGTCGCCCAGGCAGTCCTTCAACAGCGTCGTATCCATCTTTCCTCCTGCTCTCGCATTTATAGGCCGGCGCGTCCGGCATGTGGCAGTCCGACGGCAGCCCCGTCGGCAGGCAATATAAAAAGCGCCCTTCAGCGCCTTTTATCCCTGTTTTTCGATTTTCTCCTTTTCCTCCCGCACCCGGGCCTCCGTCCAGCCGGGATGCAGCATCCGCACCGCGGTCTCCAGGCTGGCCGCCCGTGCCTGGCGCAGCAGCTGCACCGTGCCCGCCAGCTCGTTCGGGTCGCTTTCCGCCGGGTCCCGCAGCTCCACCCGCACGCTGTCGTCGTCATGCAGCTGATCATTGCCATACAGCGCCCGATCCAGCCGCAGCACCGCCGTCAAAAAGGCCTCCAGCGGCCCTTGCCAATAGCTCTGCTTCTTGGCGTTGGTGGCCAGGCTCTTGCGCTCCATCAGCCGCCGGGCCGTGCCGCTTTGGGCGTTGCCCTCGATGTCCAGCCCGAAGCTCTGGGGGCTGTATCCCGCCATGCTCAGGATGGTGCGCAGCGTGCTCTCAAAGGTGGACGCGTGTTCCTGGGCGCGGATGGCAAACTGGCTGGGCGTGATCTTCATCTCCACCCCGTCGCCGCCGATATCCAGCGCCACCAGCGTTTCCACGTCCTCGTCAAAGTCGTAGGTATAGCTGCCCTCCCGGAACAGCTCGCTGGGATTGCGCCGCAGGAATTCCGCCGGCACGATCAGCCGGCTCTTGGCCAGCCGGATATCCCGCAGCCAGCTGGTGTACACCTCGTCCAGGCTGTCCATCAGGTCCCGCAGCCCCTCCAGATCGCTGCGGCCCTTATCCTCGTCGGGCCATACGCGGCTGGGCTTCATGTTCACGATGTGCGCCGCCAGCAGCTCCTTCACCGGCGTTTCCGCCTCCGCCTCCACGCCCAATTCCGCCAGCATGCCGGGGCATTCCTGGCCCAGCTGGCTCCCATCCCCGCAGTATGCCGCCGCCCGGATGCAGCCCGGCTCATAGCGCTCGTACAGGCGCCACACCCGGCCCGTCTGCCGCTCCCGCTTCACCACCGAAAAAAAGTGCGCATACGCCAGCTTTCCCAGCCGGTATTCCGGCAGGGCGTCCGATCCCGCCACCACCTGAATATCCGGCCTGTCCAGCCCCTCCCGGTCATACCGGCATTTCAGAAACACGTCGCCCAACGCCGCGCCCAGCTCCGCCGCCTCGTGCAGCTTCTGAATAAGTCCCGCGCCCCGCAGGATCTCCTCCAGCCGTCCCTGGCTGCCCTCCTCGGTATCCCCCAGGGACGCGTCATAGATGGAAAACCGCGGCTCCCGGCCAAAGAGCAGGCTGGCTCCGGTGGCCGCGATGTCCGCCGCCACGGGCACGTGCAGCTTCACCTTGCCTCCCCGCTTCCAGAAGGAGCCCGGGAAGGCCGTCCGCGCCAGGGCCCCGTGCTCTCCGCTGAACGCCGCCTGATACCCGTCGTAATATCCCCGACTGCGCTCCTGCAATTCCGCCCACGCGGCCTGGGGCGTCAGCGCCTCCAGCATGTTTTTCTCCGCCATACTGCCTCCTTCAATTCATTTCGATCCATCTTTTATAGGGATAGAATCCGTATTCCGCGCTGTCCAGACAGTCCACCGAAAAGCTGCCGTCGTCCAGCCGCTGCCATTCGCCCTTTTCATAGGCCGCGGGGTCCCACACCGCGTCCTGATAGGCCGCGATCCATTGCTTCATGTGATTTGCCACCCGGAACCGCCCGCTGTTCAGCAGCCCCACGTTCAGGCTGATCCGGGCGTTGATCCCGTCCGCTTTGTTAAAGGGCTTCACGGCAAAGTTCCCCGCGCCGCCCTTTTCCAGGGCGTCCCGCAGCCCCGCCCGGAAGAGCTTGGCCGCGCTGTCCACGTGGATATCCCCCAGCATCTTCCCCTGCCTCGCCTTCTCGCAGATCCACGCCGCCACCAGACGGGCGTATTTGTCCTCGCTCATCCGGTCGCTGATCCCCTGTTTGTGATACAGCCCGTCCAGCAGATGCACCTCCCGATATCCCCGGGTAAACCCGATCAGCGTGGCCGCCGTGGCGTCCGTGCCGCCCACGTCCACCCCCACGGCCCATTCCTGATACTGCGTTTTGCCGATTTCTTCCGGCGATATCAGGCACCGATCGTTGAATCCCGTATAGATCCGCCCGCTGGCCGCCGTCCGCTGGCCCAGGATATCCGCCTTATACCACACGCTGCTCCGATCATAGGTTGCCAGCAGCCTTTTCAGCTCCCCGGTGCCGATGCTCATGTTGTCGGCAATGGTAAAATGCCCGTAATTCAGCCCTTCGCCGCTTTTCTGCCGATCATCCAGAAAATCCGTATAAAACCAATGCCGCGGCGGCTTGGGGTTCAGGTCCATAAAGAGCTTGCGCTCCCGGCTGGCCAGCGTGCGGTCCAGCACCTCCTGCACAAAGCCCTGATGGCACTCGTTCACCTCGGTGATGTACGCGCTGCCGTAGCTGTTGCCCTTGATCAGGGCCGCGTCCCCGCTTCTGCCGCCGCCCGCGAACACCACCACTTTTTCCCCGCTCCGGCACCGGATGAACAGCGCCTCCTTATCCATATACCGGCCCTTCCGGCACCGCCCCGCAAACAGATATTGCAGCCCAAACCCGTTGCTGTCCAAAATGTTCATCTTGGCCGCCGCGATGCTCACCCCCGCCGCCAGATGGAGCTTGTCCGGATGCCGCTCCAGGCACATGGCCCAAGCCAGCAGGTTGATGATGTTCTTGCCCGCCCGCTTGCCGCCCTCCGCCACGTTCAGCCAGGCGTCCCGGCTGTCCCGTATATACCTCGCCTGCTTTTCATTCAGCTTCGCAAAGGGAATCCTGCCCATCCACCGCCTCCATGCAGCGCTCCTTCACGGGGTGATCCAGCAGGTCTGCGTAGCTCTCCATCACGTCTGCCGTCTCCGGCGCCATGGCGGCCCGCTCCCCGTTGCCCCATACCTCCGGCATCCGGCTCTTCAGCCAAAACATCTGGGCCGTGATCTTGGGCTCCACATATACCTGCTCCACCACCGTCACCAGCTTTTCCGTCACCTGCTTGCCTTCCCCGGGCCGGTTGGTCTCCTCCTTCACCTTCACCGGCTTTTTCAGCCTCACCACATGCCCGGTGGCCGCCTGAAACAGCGCCTTCTCCACTTTGGCATTCTCTTTTTCAAAGTCCCTCTCTCCGGTCATGCGCCCTCCTTCTCTGCATCAAAAAAAGCACCCGCGATCAGGTGCTTTTCTGTGCGTATACACTATAACACATTCCCCATGCCCTGCCAAGTGGCACATCCGCCGACTTTATGCAGACTTTCCGCCGTATTTCGGTATAACACTTCTAAAAACAGAAATGTGACGAGGAGGGGAACGACGGGGGCCTTCTCTTTCAGAGCCTGAAAGAGAAGCAGAAAGGGCAGTCTATATATTTGTTGGCTCGGCGATGTCTACTGTC
>CACZLE010000074.1 GCA_902781945.1 uncultured Eubacteriales bacterium
AACTCATTTTTCCGGACTGCCGCCGGTTTTCTTATGCCCGGAAGCTCTCTTTGCGACTTCCAAGTTACAGGCGCAAATTGTTTGTTATTGTTTTCAAGCTGGTTCGCCCGCTGAGGTCCAGGAGAAGAATTCTCCTGGCGCAGAGGTTTGGAGGCCGCGGAGGCCTCCAACGTTTTCCCTTGCCAATTTCTGTTTTCCGTCACCCAAGGGGCAGATTCCGCTTTCCCGTCAGCGTATCCAGGGGGATGCGGCCCACGTGGAGGAATTGCAGGGCGCGGCAGTTTTTGAGGTCATAGTCAAAATAGCCGTAATGGTCGCAAATGGCCTTGAGGCCCCGCGCGCAGGCGTCGGGATCGGTGAGGATCTCGCACACACCGGTGCCGATGACGCTCTCATAGCGGGTGGTGATGCCATGGTCGGTGGGCTCGATTTTGATAAAAATGTCCCCCTCCACGCACACGTGGGGATCCTGGCGAAGGAGGTCCAGCTTGAAGCCCTCCCGGGCGCAATGGAAATACACCACGGGCCGCCCGTCCTCCACCTCCAGGCCGAAGGACAGGGGCACCACATAGGGATATTCCGCCCCGCGGAGGCCCAGCCGGATGGTGTCGCACCGGCGCAGGATATCCAAGATCTCGTCGGGATTGGTCACTTCACGGTCTTTTCTGCGCATGTTGTTTTTCCCTCTTTAATTCTTCACAATAAATTGCAACTGTTCAATAGAATACTTTTGCAAAGAAGGGTTCATTGTAGAGCAATAATGGTATATGATCAATCATAATTTGCATAACCTCTGTTGTCAGGCCATGATATTTACTATATGCGATATCGTTATACACGCCACCAATCTGCCCATATAGTATTCGTATTTCTTCCTTCTTTGACTCAAGATCACTTATTATTTTTTTATAGGTTCTCATATTACGTACTTTATCAGAGAATAATTTAGGGAGTAAGTTAAGAATCTCAGAAACAATATCAGAATCTTCTATTGTATTCCCTGAATTTGATCGACCAAGCGGTATCTTGCGGCCATTATTATCTCCATTTGCCTGCTTATAATTCTGATCCTCATAGCAATCGCCAAGCAAATGCACATAATAAATGAGTTTGCAAAAGCTTTCACATTGAGCATCAGAATATTGAACACCCATTATGTTCCCGATCCATTTCCCCACATCACTTTCAGGGGCTAATTGAAAATCGAATACTGTTTTAACTGTGTTTTTCAATATATCTGCACGTATTTCGGAATGAGCCAGATCGTTGATATAGGGATATTTCCATCCTCGGTGTGTATATGTGCGGTGATTGCTTGGGCTAAGTTGGAGACTATTTTTTTCTGGATTGATTTCATCAATACTCTTTGGCAACCCTTTTACTTTTTCACGTAGCCAATCTAATCTTGCTTGATCAGTCTCATCCGATTTGGAATTATTATTAAATTGGTCGATACAAAGATAAGAGGCGAAATAAAGCATTTTGAGCTTTTCTTTTCTTGTCTCGTTCTGTTTATATTGATTGCTGTCGATTAAAACATTATACAAAAACTTATCATGGTCAAAATTCGTCTGCGAATAGCTCTTAGCCTCAATTGCAGATACACAACAGTAAATTGATGCTATGATATTCAGCAATAGATATGCGCATATAAAGCGCAAAACACGGTTATGCGTGTTCATTATTATTTCACCCGCTCAAAATTTACACTATTGTCCCAAACTTTAAGGTAATCATACCAAGCATTTTTATGGCCTTCCCAAAATTTGAGATAGTCATACCATTCTTTCTTTGTGCCAACAGTTATATATTCGGCATTAATCGTTACAGTATCGCTTTCCTGTCTGGGTATAATAGAAACAACTATCTGAGCATCAGGCTTCCAATTGTGCCTTTTTGCTGTCTCGCTGGTGTATATAGCTTGGATATCAGAAATATTTATATCTGAATCCCGCGTAACAGCGTCAAGTGTCCAGTCGGTGATAAGTTCAGGCGCATCATTATCCTCTTCTTGTATAGAAACTTCTATTTTCCCCATAGAAGTTATTAAAGAAACCGGTATCTTGATTGCGGTGCCAGCAAACTCTATATCTTCATCGACATTTTCTGCATTTTCTTGCTGCGTTGCCCAAAACAAAGCATCTAAAGGGCGATTAAGAAAAACCGGTTTGCCATTAGGATGCAGAATACCATCAATTTTCTTTGCGTCAATCGCTCTAATATTCAACTCAGAAGAAATCGCAAAAAGTAGGTCACAGTTCAGAAGGAGTGGTTCATAAATTGGTGGAAGTTCTTTTTTCCGAGTTTCTTTCAGAAGGTTATTATAATCTTTAATTTGCTGTTTTTCGTTGCTTGTTGCATCTTTAGGCGTCGGTTCATCCTGGATTGGCGCGAGATAGGCATCATTAAGGGCGTGCTGTTTATCAATGAGATAATTTACGTTATCCAATACAATATTATATGCTTTTTGCAAAAAACTAATATCATTCGTTACTTTGTAGAAATCAACAAATACTTGGGTTGCATAATAGCGTAATGCCCAATCATTATGTTCTGTATTATCCAGAATAGCCTGAACATAAGGCAAAGCACGCTCGACAAAATCAATGTCGTTGCATTCTTCTTTTACTGCTGCAATAACAAGCGGTAGCACACGGGCATATTCATAGTCCCTACGGAAAATACGAGTATTTAGCGCTTCATAAGCAGCAATAGAATCCAAGCATCTATCATAATCGCCGTTTTCATAATAGCTTTCTGCAAGAATCAGCCAATATCCGCCATAGAACTGATATGTTTTCTTATTTGATTCAAGAGATTGGATGCGGCTGACAACATTTGCATTGTTCTTCCATTCGACAAGGGCTTTTACTGCATTTTCCGTAAGTGTCAGATCACCAGGAAGCTTGTTATCCCGCACCATTGTGATCATATAATCAAAGGTGCCTTTTCTGCTGTTATGTAAAACATTTGCTTCCTCATCATCAAGAGCCCAGCCACTTTGAAGATATTGAAGCTCGTTTTCAGCTGTAAAGGACTTATAACTGGTAGCTGAGTCTACAGCCATATACACAATTGAAGCTATTAGATCAATAGGGTTAAATGATTGAACCGTACTAAGCAGTCCCAAAGGATTGGGAACAGCAGATCGAATAGCCTGTGCTTGGTTTTGTTCATAAATAAACTGCAAACGGTCACGCTTTACAGCAATCATCCGATAGTTTTCCATCGTATCCAAAAGCCCAGTTAATTGGCTTTGCGTGCGACTATCGACTGCGTTTGGATATGTATTATTGATTAGTGATGTATAGGCTTCTTCCATACTGAGACGGCTATTCTTAGATGCATTGATATCCTGCGTAAGAACGATAATATAATTGAGCATTGCAATAGCATTTCGCTGTTCCACAGTTAGCTGATATGCTTCCGCCAATGCTTGCCCGTTCAGACCGGTTGTTGATAACATCAGTACAAGAACTAACGCTAAACAAATAGAGGCACTAATTGCTTTCATTATCGTCACTCCTTTGATATTCAATGCAAATAGTTGGCTCAAAATACCATTTCAAGAAGTCAGCACTATTATAGCACGAATGTCAAGAAAAATATATACAAAAACAGGCCGCTGAACATTCAGCGGCCTGCAATCATTGCGGGATTACTCCTCCACGGGAGCTTCGGGGGCTTCGGCTTCCTCAGCGGGAGCGGCTTCCTCAGCGGGAGCGGCGTCCTCGGGGATGCCCTCGCCATAGTCAAAGGCATTCTCTTCCAGGGCTTCGCGGATGCTCAGGCTGATGCGATGGGCCTCGGGATCCACGCCCAGCACCTTGACGGCCACGTCCTGGCCCACGGTCAGGGCGTCTTCCACCTTGGCGACGCGGGTGAGGGCCACCTGGCTGATGTGCACCAGGCCGTCCACGCCGGGCTCCAGCTCGATGAAGGCGCCGAAGGGACGGATGCGAACGACCTTGCGCTCCAGGATCAGGCCCACGGGATACTTCTCCTCGATGTTGTCCCAGGGCTGGGGCTGCAGCTGCTTGTAGCCCAGCTGAATGCGCTCACGCTCACGGTCCACAGACAGGACCTTGACCTGCACTTCCTGGTTGATCTGCAGCACTTCGCTGGGATGACCCACGCGATACCAGGCCAGATCGGTGATATGGATCAGGCCGTCCACGCCGCCCAGGTCCACGAAAGCGCCGAAATCGGCAAAGCGGCGGACGATACCGGTGATGACCGCGCCCTCTTCGATCTTTTCCCAGGCGGCGGCCTTCTTGGCGGTCTCTTCCTCGATGATGACGTCCTTGCGGGAGCACACGATGCGCTTCTTGGCGGCGTCCACATCGATGATCTTCAGCTTCATGGTCTGGCCCACGAACTGATCGATCTTTTCCACATAGCGCTTGCTCAGGCGGGAAGCGGGCACGAAGGCGCGCACGCCGTCCACCATGCAGATCAGGCCGCCCTTCACGGCTTCCTTGCCCTGACCTTCAACATATTCGCCAGCCTCGAACTTGGCCATCAGGGCGTCCCAGGCTTTCTTGTTGATGATGTTGCGCTGGCTCAGGATCACGTTGCCCTCGCCGTCGTTGACCTTGACGACCTCGACTTCGATCTCATCGCCAACCTTCACGTCAGCGTCCACCAGGTCGCTGCGCTTGATGATGCCATCGGTCTTGTAGCCGATGTCCACGCCGACTTCGTCCTCGGTCACTTGCAGCACCTTGCCGGTCACGGTCTGACCGTTGTGGATGCGACGCATGGAGGCCTCAACGCTGGCCATAAAGTCGTTTTCGTCCACGGGTTTCGCGGCTTCGTTCGCCACGGGCTCGACGTTTTCGAGCACTTTGTTTTCCAGTTCGCTCATTGCAGTAAAAACCTCCTTAAGTGACCAATCCGGTGTGGAAGCGCCGGCGGCTATTCCTATGTGATGGGTGTGGGTATCGATAAAGTGAGACGGGATCTCCGCCGCACTCTCCACCAGGATGGTATGGGGACAAATCTGTGCGCAGCCCTCGTAGAGCTTGCGCGTGTTGGCGCTGCGGCGTCCGCCGATGATGACCATGGCGTCGCTGCGGGCGGCCAGCTCCCGGGCGGCGGTCAGGCGCATACGCGTGGCCGCGCAGATGGAGCGGTGAAAAACGGGCTCCCGGATGCGCTGCCCCAATGCCGGCAGCAGCTCCTCCCATTTTTCTTCGGGGATGGTGGTCTGCGACACCACCAGCGCCTTGGCCAGCGACGGCAGCTTTTGCACATCCTCCGGGGTAAACACCACATAAACGGGCAGGCGGCTCCACCCCGCGGTGCCCTGCACCTCCGGGTGATCGCGCTCGCCCACCAGCACCACGCAGCCCTCGGGGTCCGCGTAGTCCCCCACGGTGCGGTGCAGCGCCTGCACATGGGGGCAGGTGCAATCCACGTAGGGGATGGACAATTGGCGGCAGCGCTCCAGGATATCCGGCGAAACCCCGTGGCTGCGCAGGATCAACAGACCGCCCTGGGCCTCCTCCACGGACTGCGCCACGCGCACGCCCAGGGAACGGAGCTTCTCTGTCACCGAGGGGTTATGCACCACCTCGCCCAGGGACCAGCAGGGCAACCCCTTCGCGGCGGCCTGCTCTGCCGCCTGCATGGCCCGGGCCACGGCCTGCTGTACGCCCATGCAGAAGCCGGCGTACCGGGCAACGGAAACGGTCATGATCCCCTCCCGACGGCCTTGTTGCTCCCTCGCGGGAGCAGTGACCCACTACCGGCCAATAGTCTTAAATTCGCCATTTCGCCTTTTTTTCCTGCTGAATTTTAAGAAATTTTTTTGATTTCAGCAACTTTTCGGCTCCTGCACAAATTTCGGAATAATTATTCGTCTATTTTGCACAATTTACGCGGTCCCGCATGGCGTAAAATGTCTCCCGGATGCGCTGGCACACCTGCTGGATGCTGTCGTTGCTCATGCCCTGGGCCTTGATATCGGAGACGTCCAGGGGATCGCCCACGTACACGTGGGTCACGTGGAAGGGCCGCACCTTGCCGTGTATATATACCGGCAGGATGGGCACGCCCGCCCGCAGGGCGATCATGCCCGTGCCCGATTCCACGGTCTGCATCATCTCGGGCTGATGGCGGGTGCCTTCCGGGAAGATGCCCAGCACGTGGCCCTCCTTGAGGGTGGACATGCAGGCGCGCATGGCCCCCATATCCGTGGCCCCGCGGGTGACGGGGATCATGTGCAGCTGTGTCACCGCCCATTCCACGATCTTGTGGCCCACGATCTCCCGCTTGCCGATGAAGCGGATCTCATAGCGCTTGACGGGCCATGCCAGCACGAAGGGATCGACAGCCGCCCGATGATTGCTGATGATGATATAGGGCGCGTCCTGGCGGTTCAGCTTGTCCACGTCGTGATAACGGAGGGGCATCAGCGTGCGGAACAGCACCCCGAAAACGCCGCGGGCAAAGACATAAAGCGGCGTGCGCTCCTTCTGCTCAGCCATTTGCCGCCTCCACCAGGCGCAGGATGGCCTGCACGGTCTGTTCAAAATCCAGGTCGCTGGAATCCACCACCACGGCGTCCTCCGCCTGGCGCAGAGGGTCCACCGCGCGGGTCATATCCTGGTGATCCCGGGTGTTGACCTCGTGCAGGATCTCCCCAAAGTCCGCGTCCTGGCCCTTTTCGCGCAGCTGATTGAGCCGCCGCCGGGCCCGGGCCTCGGGGGAAGCGGTCAGGTAGATCTTGACGGTGGCATCCTTGAGCACCACGGTGCCGATATCCCGGCCATCCAGCAGCATGGGCTGCTCCTGGGCCAATTCCTGCTGGCGCTTGACCAGCATGCGGCGCACGGCGGCATAGCGGCTGACGGCGCTGGCGGCGGTGCCCGCCTCCTGACTGCGGATGCTGCCCGTCACGTCCTGGCCGTTGACCAGGGTGACCTGGGTCCCGTTTTCATAGCGCACGTCCACGTGAGCCCCGCCCTGCCGGCACAGGGCCGACACGGCCTGCTCGTCCTGCACGTCGATGCCTGCCGCCGCCACGGCCAGGCCCACGGCCCGGTACATGGCCCCGGTGTCCAAATGCAATATGCCCAGCCGACGGGCCACTTCATCCGCTACGGTGGATTTTCCGGCCCCCACAGGGCCGTCGATGGCAATGCTCAACATGATATTTACCTCTCATTAATCAGACTTTCTTGGCAAGGATGCTTACGGCATCCGCCGCGATCATCCGATTATTTAATCATCGCCTGGGTCTCCTCCCAGCCCCGCAGGATCTCCTGCTGATGGCTGAGGGCGTAGGGCATGCTCTGCTTTTCGGAGGCGGTCATCTCGCGGGGGAAGTGGATGCAGATGTGGCCGTCCAGGTTGTTGCCGGAGATGTTGTCCACCTCGTGGCCGTGGCTGTGAGTGGAGGCCATGTACACCTTGCCGTCGCTGAGGATCACCCACACGGCGTGGGGCGTCCAGTTGTTCATGCCCATGATCTGGTACATGATGGCGGTATCGCTGGCGGTGATGGGCTCGGCGTCGCAATGTTTGCCAAAGGAGAACATGTGCACATTGTAGTGCAAACCGGTCTTGTAGTCGTAGATGATGGCGTCCGGCATCAGCTTGGCCTGGGCGCGGGTCTCGTTAAACCAATCGGCGAAGCGCACCTCGCTGGCGGCGGGGGCCTTGAACACGGTGCCCGTCACCACGGCGGTGGCCGGGGTGCTGCTGACGGCGGCGGTGGCCGTCTTCTTCTGGGCGTTCTCCAGGGCCTTTAAGGTCTGCTCGCCCGCCATGCCGTCGGCGGTCAGCTTGGCGGCGGTCTGGAAGGCCTTCACAGCCAGATAGGTCTTGGTGCCGTAGATGCCGTCGGCGGCGCCGCTCAGATAGCCCAGGCTGATCAGGGCCCGCTGCAGGGCGCGGACAGACGCGCCCGCGCTGCCCATATGCATGGCGGCGGATTTGCTCAGGGTGGCTTCCTCCGTGGCCTGGGCCTCGGCGGCGGCCTCCTTGGCCTTGCTGTTGTAGATGGCGGCCAGGGTCTTGGGGCCGGCGATGCCGTCCGGCGTCAGGCCGTTCTGACTCTGGAAGGCGCTGACCGCCGCGGCGGTCTTGGTGCCGAATTTGCCGTCGATGGTATCGTTAAAGAACTTGAGCATGGTCAGCCGCGCCTGCAGGAGATTCACCTCCGCGCCGGAGGAGCCGATCTGCAGGGTGGTATTGGTGTTGGGCACGGCGGTGGGCGCCGGAGTGGGGGTGGCCGCGGGCTTGGGGGTGGCCGTGGCGCTGGCGCTCAGGGCGTTGCCGCTGAACAGCCATTGCTGGGTCTCCAGGCCCGCCACGCCGTCGGCGGTCAGGTTGTTCTTCTGCTGGAAGGCCTTGACGGCGGCGATGTCGTCGGCGTCGTAGATGCCGTCCGGGGTGATGGCGTAGTAGCCCAGGGCCACCAGCTGCTGCTGCACGCGGGTGACGGCCACGCCGCGGGTGCCCCGGCGCAGCACCACCACGTTATCGGCGGTGACGGAGGCGGGGGCGGGGGTGACGGCGGTGGCAATGATGGCGGTGGGCAGCAGGATGACCTTCAAAGCGTCGTAGATCTTGCTGTCGGTGACGCCGTTGACGGTCAGATTGTTCTTCTTCTGGAAGGCCTTGACGGCGGCCACGGTGTTGGCGTCGTAGGTCCCGTTGACGGCGGCCTCATAATAGCCCAGGGTCTTTAATTGCTCCTGGAGCTCGCTCACCTGGTAGCCGGTGTCGCCGCTGCGCATGGTCACGCCGTCGATGGGCGGCAGCACGGCCACGGCTGCTTTTTTGCCCTTGCTGTTCAGGGGCTTGCCCTCAAAGATCAGCTTTTGCAGCTCTGCGGTGGCGATGCCCGTTTGCAGCAGGCTGTTTTTCTTCTGGAAGGCCTTGACGGCCAGCACGGTGGCGCTGTCATAGCTGCCGGTGGAGGCCGCGGAATAGAAGCCCAGCTCCTTCAGGGCGTCCTGCAGGGCGGTGACGGCAATGCCGCTGGCCCCCTGGCTCATGGCGGTGTATTTCTTTTCGGCCTCGGCGTCCGCCGCCAGCTCCTTGCCCCCCAGATAGATGGCGGGCACGTCCACATAGGCGGTCATCACGTAGCCGGAATAGGTCTTTTTGCTGGTCTGATAAGTGACCTGCAGGAAATCGCCCTGCATGGCCAGGATGGTCAGGGTGGTGTCCTTGGGCACGGTGACCAGGCGGGCGGAATCGGTGCTGGCCTTTTTGCGCAGGTTCACGCTGTCCACCGTCACGGCCTGGAAGGGATACACGGCCTCGTTGGCCACGTTGCCGTTCTCCCAGCCGATCACCGGCGGCACCGCCGTGGCGGTGGGCTTGGGGGTGGCGGTGGCCTTGGCGTTCAGGGCGCTGCCGCCAAAGAGCAGGCTCTGGGTGGCGGCGTCGGCAACGCCGTCCGCCGTCAGGCCGTTTTTCTGCTGGAATTTTTTGACGGCATTGGCCGTGCCGCTGCCGTATTTGCCGTCGGCCTTGCCGGTGTAATAGTCCAGATCGGCCAGGGCGGCCTGTACCCGGCGCACCAATTCGCCGGTTTTGCCGCTTTTCAGCGGGAAGCCCTCCACGGTGGGGACCACGGAGACGGCCACGGCCTTGCCCTTGGCGTTCAGGGGCTTGCCTTCAAACAGCAGGCCCTGGGTGGCGGCGTCGGCGCTGTCGGTGACGTTCAGCCCGTTCTTCTCCTGGAAGGCGGCCACGGCCTGGGCCGTCTTGGCCCCGTACACGCCGTCGGCCTTGCCGGTCAGGTAGCCCAATTCGATCAGGGCGCTTTGCAGGTCGTACACGGCCTGGCCCTCGTTGCCCTTATACAGGGCGGCATAGCGGGCGGCGTATTCCGCCGTGGGCATATTGGCCGTGGCGGAGGCATCCAGCTCCACGCTGCTCTTGCGCACATAGCCCGTCACGCCGTCATATTCCACAATGTAATAGCTGCCCGTCTCGCCCGTGATATACAGCGCGTCGCCCAGGGGCAGATTGGCCAGCGGATCGGCGCTTTCCGACGCCCCGCGGCGCAGGATCGCCGAAAAAGTCACCTTGCCCTGGGCGGGATAGGTCACGGCCACGGCCTGGGACAAAAGCAGCGCGCAGATCAGCACCGCCGCGAAAACGCGTTTCAACAGCTTCAAAAACATGAGGCAGCCTCCTGTTACATACCTATACAGCGTTATTTTATGACAAAAGATTTACGATGTCAATAACAGGAAGGCACAATTTGTAATAAATTCGTAAAAATTTCCGGGAAATAACGAAGTGTGACTCCCCTACAAACAGAAATTTGACGGGGAAGGGATACGCTTCTCTTTTGCGTCAAAAGAGAAGCAGAAAACCTGCGTTTGTCGCCGTAAAAGCAACTGACGCAACGAGAAGCAACGCTCAAGCTACAGGCGCAAATTGTTAGTTGTTGTTTTTAAGTTTGTTCGCCCGAATGGAGTCCAGAGGCCCAAGCGGGCCTTTGGCGCAGAGCTCGAGGCCGCGGAGGCCTCGAACGTTCCCCCCTCCCCGCCAAATATCTGTTTATAGCATACTTTTCCTTCTTTCCGGCCATCCTAATCCCATCACACCGAAAGGAAGTGCGCCTATGAACCCATTCAAAGAGAAGCCCGCGAAGATGGACAGCTTTTTCAAATCCTGGCAGCAGCTTTATGTGAAGCCCTACGATCCCCGGGAGGCGGACCCCTACACCCGGGCGCGGGTGATCCTGATGAACGGCACGGAGTACGAGGCCGTGTGGTTCACCCAGCAGTTCCAGCGGCACATTGAGGACAACGAACTGCGCCGGGCCCTGGCCCTCAGCCGCCGGGTGGAGCAGCAGCAGCAAAAGGTCATCGCGGCCCTGAAGCCCGCGGAGGAAACGGTGCTGGAGCACACCATCGGCTACGAGCAATTGGCCGTGGACCTGACCGCGGGCATGGCCGCCCGGGAGCCCGATCCCATGGTGAAGGCGGCGCTGGACTTTGCGCTGTTGGAGGACTTTGACCACCTGTACCGCTATGCCGACCTGCTGGAGCAGGAAAGCGGCGTGCGGGCGGAGCAGCTGGTGGGGCATTACACCGAGATCATGCCGGGCCGTCCCACCATCGCCGAGCACCGCCATCCCACGGACAACGTGCGCTTTTACATCGATAACAAGACCGCCCACCCGCTGACCAAGCTGCACACGGCCATCATCACCGCCGCCGAGCAGCAGACCATGAACTATTACATGAACACCTGCGCCCTCTATCCCACCGACGTGGGCCGCAGGCTGTATCAGGAAATCGGCCTCATCGAGGAGCAGCATGTGACCCAGTACGGCAGCCTGATGGACCCCCGGGCGACGATGCTGGAATGCCTGCTGAACCACGAATACACCGAATGCTACCTATATTACAGCTGCTATATGGACGAGACAGACGCTCACATCAAGCGCGTGTGGGAGGAGCACTTCCGCCAGGAGGTGGCCCATCTGCACGCCGCCGCCGACCTGCTGAAAAAGTACGAAAAGAAGGACTGGCAGCAAGTGATCCCCGACGGCGCGTTCCCGGAGCTGCTCAAGCTCCACGAAAACGTGGCCTACGTCCGCGATATCCTGGGCAGCCAGGCGGGCTACACCAGCCGGCTGGAAAACTATCTGCCCGAGACCCAGCTGCCCGGCGACGCGCCCTATTTCACCTTCCAGCGGGCCCTCAACACCCCCACGGAGCAGACCCCCACCCATTTCGTCATCGCCGATTACATCGCCGCCCATGGCCGCGACTACCGCTGGCAGACCGCCGAGCATCCCGTGGCCGCGCTGCGGGACCGGGCGCAGGATAACGTCAGCGTGGGCCGCGAGCGGATGATGTGACGGAGGGAAACGATAGGGGACTCTGCGGTTCCGGGGCCTTCCGGCCCGCTCTCGCTGAAAATGATCCACAGGATCATTTTCCGGGCGCTGCGAGCCCCTATGACCCCGCACCAGGAGATTTCATCTCCTGGACCTCAGCGGGCGACCCAGCTAGAAAATTAAAACAAACAATTTGCGCCTGAAACTTAAAGGACGCAAAGAGAGCTTCCGGGCATAAGAAAAACCGATGGCCAGCCAGAAAATGAATGTATTCATTTTCTGGTCTGTCCAGCGGTTTTTCGCTGTGCGCTTTGCGCACAGCGCGCCAGCAAAGCTGGCTGCCCGGAAGCGGTGGACTGCGGTTTTGTTTCTCGCTCTGTCAGTTGCTTTTACGGCGATAGACGCAGGTTTTCTGCTTCTCTTTTGACGCAAAAGAGAAGCGTACTCCCTGTCCCGATCAATTCCGCTTTTTCCTGTGAACGCCTTATTTTTTCAGGAACTTGGCCGCTGCCTCCAGCGCCAGCGGATCATACTGCCAGGCGGCGGCCTGCCAGATATCGTCCGTCAGCCCCCGCAGGCACAGGGGCACGTTCATGGTCAGGGCGATAACGCGGGTCCCCCGGGCGGCCAGGGCGTTGGCGGCGGCCACGGCCTTGTCCAGATCGGGGTGCTTGGTGAGGATCACCACGGCGGTATCGGCGTCGGGCATGGGCTGATCCAGGGGAACATAGCGTCCGCTCAGCTCGGCGGCCAGGCAGGAGGGCGCGTCCAGGGGCACCTCATCGCTGGCGGGGCTGGGGGCCTTGGCGGGCAGGCCCAGGAACAGGGTGCCACCGTCCAGCCGGGGCAGGGGCTTGCCCTCCGGCGCGTGAAGCACCCGCACGGAATCCGCCATGATCTGCCGGGCCAGTGCCTGCTGGTCGGGACCGCCGAACAGCTCGACGCCGCCCTCGGGAGGCAGCAGGGATTTTTTGCAGCTTACGATGTGCTCATAGCGGGCGGCGATCTCGTCCATGGGCAGGCGGCCATCCGCCGCGGCCTCATAGAGCAGCTCGCAGGTGCGGCCGGCCAGGGGCACGTCGTGGCAGATCAGGGCGATATCCACGCCTGCGGCCAGGGCGCGCAGGGTGCCGCCCTCCACGCCGTAGAGATCCTTGACGGCGTTCATCTCCATGCTGTCGCTGAGCAGAATGCCCCGGAAGCCCAGCTCATCCCGCAGCAGGCCCGTCAGCAGACGGCGGGACACGGTGGCGGGCACGCGCTCGGGCTCCATGGCCGGAAAGACCACATGGGCGGTCATGATGCCTTGCAGGCCCGATTCAATGGCGGCCTTGAAGCTCACCAGCTCCTGGCTGCGCACCTGGGCCTCGGACTTGTTTACGATGGGCAGGGCCAGGTGGGAGTCCACCTCGGTGTCGCCGTGGCCGGGAAAATGCTTGCCGCAGGCCAGCACGCCCATTTCCTGCACGCCGCGGACATATGCCTTGCCGTACTCCGCCACCTCCTGCGGGATGCAGGAGAAGCAGCGGTTGCCGTGGCCCGCGGCGGGGTTGGTCATGCAGTCCAGCACGGGGGCCAGGTTGAAGTTGACGCCCGCTGAGCGCAGCTCCTGGCCGATGAGGCGGCCGATGCGGTAGGCGTTTTCCACGTCGCCGGTGGCCCCGATGGCCATGGCGCTGGGCGTCTGGGCCGCCACGTGGGCCAGGCGGGACACGCTGCCGCATTCCTCGTCGATCATGATGTAGGGCTCGATGCCGGTTTCGGCCACGATGAGCCTGCGCAGCTCGGCGCACAGGGCCTTAAGCTGCTCAAAGCTTTCCACGTTGCGGCGGAAATAGATGATGTTGCCCACCTTGTACTTTTTGATCAGGTCCTTAAGCTCCGGGGGCACCGTGGTCCCCTCGAAGCCCACGGCCAGGCGCTGGCCGATTTGCAGGCGAAGTTCTTCCGTCATGGTTCTCTCTCCTTTACAGCAGATCCAAACGCTGCCTTTTTGCAGTCGGGTTGGTACCAAAGCAGGTGGCGTGGTCCACGCCGATGCGCGCGCCGCGCACGACGCTCAGGGCCTCGTAATAGCGCAGGTACTTGAAGCTGGGACTGTGCTCAGCCAGCCACAGCTCCTTGATGGCCTCCTTCCAGACCGGGAAGGCCTCGGTGACGTCAAACCAGTAATAGGGCATGAATTCGGGCTCGTCCTCCCAGTTTTCCGCGCACATGAAGCGGCGGATGGGCGCGGGGGGCAGGGGATGCTGGAAGGTGGGCAGGGAGGCGTAAAAGATGGCGTTGTCGGTGATCTTGTGGGCGGCCTCGTGGTCCTTGTGAAGACTGTTTTTCCAATGGTAGAGCACGGCGTCCACGTGATACTCCCGCATCAGATCGGCCAGACGCAGCTCCTCCTCCTTGGTGTCGTAGAGCTCGCCGTCCGGGGTGTCCAGCACGATGGATTCGCCGCCGATCTTCCGGGCGAATTTGCCCGCGCACTCGATGTTGTAATCGCGGAAATCCTTCACCGTCCAGCCCGCGGGGGTGCCCCGCTCCCCGGCGGTGAGATCCACGGTGATCACCCGGTCCCCGGCCATGGCGTGCTTGGCCAGCAGCATGCCGCAGGTGAGCTGGGCGTCGCCGGTATGCGCGCCCACAGCCATAATCGTTTTCATGGTTGCCTCCTTTATCCCTAAAATATGTTACTGAAAACAGAAATTGGCAAGAGGAGAGAAGAAAACGAACGAAGGCGTTCCTTTTCGATGCCCGAAAAGGAACCGAAAAGGGCTGCGTTTAGAGCGTTTGTAGGCTTATCCTATGCATGGGTTGCGACAGCGTTTGCGAAGGCTGTCCTTTGTGCGCTCCCGGGCCTATCGGCCTATGTCTGCTACGCAGACGCACACTCCCGTGTGCCGGGAGCGGTTGAGTTCTCCTGATTTTCGCTCTGACCCTCACGCTTCGCGCTCGGGATGCAGCGCAGATAACCCAACAATCGCCATCAGCGCAACATCCTGAGCGCGAAGCGTGAAGGGCTCGCAGCGCCCGGAAAATGATCCTGTGGATCATTTTCAGCGAGAGCGGGCCGGAAGGCCCCGGATGTGACGCTCAGCGCGTAGCGCAAGATGCGAAGCATCGCTTTAGCAGGCGCGTCTGACAAGTCCGTTCCTCCTTCCACAGACGCGAAAGATAGTAGGCATTATCAAGTCAACGAATGCAAAAACTGCCCTTTCTGGTTCTCTTTCGGGCATCGAAAGAGAACGCTCCCGTCCGTCCTCTCCCCGTCTAATTTCCGTTTACAATGTTTTCGCCATCAGCTCAAACCTTCTCACCGCCCGCATGCCCGCCTGCTCGTAGATTTTGCGGGCGGGATTGTCCGCGCCGGTGAACAGGGTGGAAAAGGCCGCGCCCTCCCGCTGGAATTCCGCCATCAGCAGGCTGAACAGCACCGTGGCGATGCCCCGGCGGCCATAGGCGGGATCGGTGCAGATGCCGGTGAACCAGCCGCGCCCGCTCCTTTGCCTGTCCACCGGGCCGGTGAAGCCCACGATCTGGCTGTCATGCACGGCGGTGAGCAGCAATCGCGGGCCCTGGGGCCGGATACCGTCCGCCCAGAAGCGGCTGTCGGCGTTGGGGGCGTGCGCCCTGTGGGCGGCGATCTCGGTGCGCAGCACGTCCCGCCAGTAGTCTGAGCCCACGCCGTCGCACATGCGGTCAAAGGCGCAGTTCCAGGCAGCGTCGTAGGGGCCGGTGTAGATGCCCTCCGCCTGCAATTTTTGCTGCATGTCCGGGATTTTTGGGTTCATGCGAAAAGCTGCCAGGTCGATGTACATGGCCACCTCCCGGTAGCGGCATTCAAACCCGCTGCGGGCAAAGAACCCCGCCCCGGCGCATTCCGCGTCCAGGCCGGGCATGTTGTTGTGGTCGTGGCCCGGGGTGCCGGGGATGCGCCAATCCAGGTTGACCGGGTTGACGCTGGAGATGAACAGCGTTTCCGCGCCCCGGGCCCGCATTTTCTCCTCCAGCGCCCCCAGCAGCGCCCGGCCCACGCCCCGGCCCCGCCAGGTCCTGTCCACCAGCAGCACGGTCAGATAGGCGTTGCCCGGCTTGCCGCCCCGGAAGGTCTCCGGCGCCACGCCGTGGATCAGGCCGATCACCTGGCCGTCCGCCTCCGCCGCCAGCAGGTTTTCCGGCTCGCAGCCCTCGTTTTCCATGAATTTGCGCGTGAAATACGCCGCCGTCAGCGGATAGTACAGCACCTCGCCCGCCTGGACGCAATCGTTCCACAGGCGGATGATCAGTGGAATGTCGGTTTGCCGCAGGGATCGGATCAGCATGGCGCGCCTCCGGATATTGAAAATGGATGTCCTGATAGGAAGATTATAGCACAGATGGAGCGAAAACGCCATATGGGAATGTTGCGCGGTAAAAATAGAAATTGGCAGGGGAGCCGTTCGAGGCCTCCGCGGCCTCGAGCTCTGCGCCAGGAGACTTCGTCTCCTGGACCTCAGCGGGCGAACCAGCTTGAATACAATAACAAACAATTTGCGCCTGTAACTTGGAAGTCGCAAAGAGAGCTTCCGGGCATAAGAAAACGCTGCCCGGAAGCGGTGGGCTGCAACTTAGCTTCTCGTTGCGTCAGTTGCATTTATGGCGACAAACGCAGGTTTTCTGCTTCTCTTTTGACTCAAAAGAGAAGCGTACCCCTTTCCCCGTCAAATTTCTGTTTACCGCCGTCTCTGCCAACCGGACCAATCCGCCGCCCCCGCTTGTTCTCCTCCGCGATCCATGGTATACTGATAGGGAAAGAGGTGAGCCGATGGAGACGAGATATTACGTGGTAGCGCGCATCGACGGGGACTACGCCTGGCTGCGGCGCATGGACGCGCAGGAGGAGGAGCTGATGAACGTGGCCCGGGCGCTGCTGCCGGAGGCCATCGACGAGGGCACGCATCTCAAATACGAAATGCTGTCCTATGAGATCATCGACTAAAGGAGGGTTCATTATGGCAGACTACAAGAGCATCCTGGACAAGGCCACCGCGGAGGCCAAAGACTTTGTCAACAACCCCAGCCGCATGGACGCGCTGCTGCAGCAAATGGAGGAAAAGCTGCGCCAGGTGCCCGCCATCGGCGAAACGGTATCGGGCCTGCCTGTCATGATCGCCATGGTCAAAAGCTGGATCAAGAAGGAATACGAGGTCTCTCCCAAGGTGCTGGCCATCATGGCGGGCGCTTTCCTGTACCTGATTAAGGGAAAGGACCTGATCCCCGACAGCATCCCCGTGGTGGGCATCGCCGACGACGTGGCCGTGCTGGGGCTGGCCCTCAAGCTGGTGGAAGGGGACCTGGATGCTTACCGCCAGTGGCGGGACGCCAACAAATAAGGAGGAAACGCCATGCCGTTCATCGATTCCAGAATCACCGTGCCCGTATCGGCGCAGACCAAGGAAGAGATCAAATCCGCCCTGGGCCAGATGATCACCACCCTGCACAAGAGCGAAACCTACCTGATGGTGGGCATTGCCGACAACTGCGACCTGTGGCTGGGCGGCAAAAAGCTGGATAAGGGCGCCTACGTGGCCGTGAGCCTCTATGGCAGCGCCGCGTCCCAGGACTATGACAGGCTGACGGGCCAGATTTGCCAGCTGCTGGGCGACAAGCTGGGCATTCCCGGCAGCGCGGTCTACGTGACCTATCACCCGGTGAACGACTGGGGCTGGAACGGGAGCAACTTTTAACAAAAACTGACAGGCGAAGGAGGTGACGGGCATGGACCGGCAGGAGGCCCAGGCGTTATACGCCCAGGCTGTGGCGAAGGAGCGGGAGGAGTACCTCTACCAGCGGGCGCTGGCCAAGGTCAAGCCCGTCACCCGCGCCATGTCCGAGGCGGAAAAGGAAAAATACCTGCAAAGCCAGGCCTTCCAGAACACCCTGTTTCAATTGAAGCGCAGGGACAAGGCCTATCAGGCGCTTTTGAAGGGCGAACTGGTGATGGACTATCACCAGGAGGAGTTTGACGACCTGGCGGGGCTGATTATGGCGGAGGGCAAGGCCGACCTGCCCTTTTTGCGCTCGGTGGAGCGCAGCCGGGTGCCGCTGGCCAGGGCCCATGCGGCGCTGCAATTGCTCCGCGACCAGATTCCCCAAAAGGTCCTGGAAAGCTGCAAGGAAAATTATCTCCGCCAGGCCGAAAGCAAGGTGGAGCGCTATCTCCAGCGGGGCGACCTGATCTCCGGCCTCAAAAACCCGCAGAAGGCCGAGCGCGTGGCGGCCTATGTGATGGAGAACCGCTTCGGCAAGGGCGTCAGCAACAACCTGATCACCCAGGCCTATTTTCCGCAGTCTTTGGGCACCCTGCTGCGGCAGGAGATCACCCGGGAGCACCCGGAGTTGAACGCCTGCGGCGGGGTCATCGCGCCCACGGGGGAGAAGATCAGCACCCTGCTCAAGGCCGAGGTGAGCCGCGCCCAGCACGCGCTGTGCGGGGAGATCCGGCGGCGGTTTCCGGAAAAGCGCATCCGGGGGCTGATCGCGGAAAATCCTTCCCTGCGGCGGCTGCAAAAGCAGAACGACGCCCGGAAGGCCCGCGAGCAGCGGCTGCGCACGGCGCTGCTGAACGCCATTCCCGAGCATTACCGGGACCTGTATCCCCTGGCCCGGCAGATGAAGCGCAAATTCATATTGCACCTGGGCCCCACCAACAGCGGCAAGACCTACGAGGGCGTGCAGCGGCTGCGCGGCGCGCGGCACGGCATCTATCTGGGCCCCCTGCGCCTGCTGGCGGCGGAGCAGTTTGAGACCCTCAACGTGGACGACGTGCCCTGCAGCCTGGTGACGGGCGAGGAGCAGATCCGCGTGCCCGGCAGCCGAGTGCAGAGCAGCACCGTGGAGATGGCCGACCTCAAAACCCACTACGACGTGGCGGTCATCGACGAATGCCAGATGATCGCGGACCGGGACCGGGGCGGGGCCTGGACGGCGGCCATCCTGGGCCTGTGCGCGGATGAGATCCACGCCTGCGCCAGCCCGGACGCGGAGGCGCTTTTGACCCGCATGATCACCGATTGCGGAGACGAATTGACCATCGTGCGCCACGAGCGCATGACGCCCCTGGAGGTGGAAAAGGACGGCTTTCAATTCCCGTCCTCCGTGCGCCCCGGGGACGCGCTGATCGTGTTCTCCAAGGCCCGGGTCCACGCCGTGGCGGCGGAATTGCGCAGCAAGGGTTATCGGGTGTCGCTGATCTACGGCGCGCTGCCTCCGGACGTGCGCCGGGACCAGGCCGAGCGCTTCCATCAGGGAGAGACCGAGGTGGTGGTGTCCACCGACGCCATCGCCATGGGCATGAACCTGCCCATCGAGCGGGTGGTGTTCCTGGAGGCGGAAAAATACGACGGCGACATCACCCGCACGCTGACGGACGCGGAGATCAAGCAGATCGCGGGCCGGGCGGGGCGCTACGGCATATACGACGTGGGCTACGTCAACGCCTACGGCTTCAAGGGGCTGGTGGCCTCCGCCCTCAGCAAGCCCCTGCGTCCTCTCACCGAGGCCATCATCCGCTTTCCGGAATCGCTGCTGGGCATTCCCCTGCCCCTGACCCAGATCATCAACCAATGGATGCTGATGCAGGACAAGAGCTGCTTCTCCAAGGCCTCCACCGTGCGCATGGCGGCCCTGGCGGCCATGCTGGAAACCAAGCATACCGACAAGGAGCTGCTCTACCGCTTCCTGTGCATCCCCTTTGACGAGGCGGAGCCGGACCTGCTGACCCGCTGGAAGGCCATGTATCACGCGGAAAGCCAGGGCGAGCACATCGAGGTGCTGACCCAGATTCCCCGGCTGCTGGACCCGGAGGAATGCACCGTGCAGATGCTGGACGGCCTGGAGGCCGATTACCGCCGGTGTGACCTGTATTACAATTACGCCCGCCTGTTCCTGGAGGAGCCGGATTATATCCTGGAGGAGATCCAGCGCCGCAAGGACCTGATCAGCCAGGGCATCATCCACATCCTGTCCACCCAAAAGCTCCAGCAGAAGGTGTGCCACAGCTGCAAAAAACGCCTCCCCTGGAACTGGCCCTACCGCCTGTGCGACAATTGCTACCGGCGGCGCAGCTTCCGGGGAGGACGGGGATTTGATGTGAATTCGTATAACGATTATCTGGATAATCAATAAACAGGAATTGGCAAAGGAAGGGTTCCGTTACGCCTATTTCGCCGTATATGCCTCAATGGCCTTTGCAGCGTACTCTGCCGTGCCCGCGCCGCAGGCGGCGTTAATGTTGTCGGTCATGCTGCCGCCCGCGCCGTACATCTGGCCCAGGCCGCGCAAAATCTGCGGGGTGCAGGTATAGAAGTTTTCCGTGATATAGGTTTGCACCGCCCGCGCGGCCTGCCGGGCCTCGGGGCCGTCGGCGGGCTGATCCAGCAGATCATGGAACCGCCCCAGGACCTCCATCAGGCCGTCGCCCAATTGCCGCTCCTCGGTCTTGGTGCGGGTTTTGCTCTTTTGTTCATATTCCTGCCAGGCGGGGGTATCGCCCCAGCTTTTCCGGGCTTCTTCCCGGTATTCGTCGATTTTTTGGGTATCAAAGGCTTCAAAATCCATGGTTTTCCCTCCCGTTTTCTGTATGTCCCTGGCCAGGGCGATCAAATTGTCCAGCTGCTCCCGCCGCAGCTCCAGCAGCCGGATCTGCTGCTCCAGCGCCTTGGCGCGGTCAAAATGGGGGCTGTCCAGGATGCGGCGGATCTCCCGCAGCGGAAACTCCAGCTCCCGGAACAGCAATATCTGCTGCAGCCGCTCCAGCGCCGCCCCGTCGTACAGCCGATAGCCCGCCTCCGTCACCGCCGCGGGCGGCAGCAGGCCGATGCTGTCATAGTGATGCAGCGCCCGCACGCTGACCCCCGTACGGCGGCTGACCTCGTGCACCGTCATCATGGCCCTCACTTCCTTTCGGGGACAGTATATACCATGACGTTACGTCAGGGTCAAGGTTTTTTACGCAGAGTCTTATTGCCTCCATGAGGCATCATATTGTAATAATTGGTTTGTAATTTGACATTGCATAATCTGGGCAAAAGGCATATACTAAGGATGGTGAATTGAATTCGCCTTTCCGACCATGACGGAAAGAAAAACATGGGCGCAAATGACGGGCTGGTCGAAAGACCCGGGTCCACCAAGCGGCGGGGGTGACCCCCGCCATTTTTGCTATGGAGGAAAGATGCCGTGGAGAGCCATCTGAGTGTATTCGTAGATGAGTCCGGCGATTTTGGAAAATACGAAAAACACGAACCGTTTTATATCTTTACGCTCGTCCTCCATGATCAATCCATATCAATACAAAATGATATTCAGGCGCTTGAAACCTTCTTGTTCGACATCGGTTTTAAAAAGGATCATTGTTTTCATGCCGGCCCAATTATCCGCAGAGAAGAAGAATACCAATATCTTGATATTCAGACCCGAAGAAAAATGATAAACCATCTCTTCTCTTTTTCAAAAAAGGCAGGTATTTCTTATTATGCGTTTATTTCGGAAAAAAGAAAATGTCAGGATTCCATACAGCTTACCATGGATCTTTCCCGCAAACTCTCCATGTTTATTATGAAAAACCTGGAGGAATTATTAAAGAACGAAAAAGTAGTTGTATATTACGACAACGGCCAGGTGGAGTTGAGCCGCGTGCTTGCGTCCGTTTTCTCCGCGCTTCTCCCCTCAGTCGAGTTCCGCAAAGTGCAGCCTTCCGGCTATCGTCTTTTCCAGGTTGCTGATTTGCTGTGTACATTGTCTCTTGTAACCACGAAATACGAAAATCATTGCATTTCAAAATCCGAAGAAGCGTTTTTCGGCACCAGGAGAGAATTCAAAAAGAACTTTGGGAAGCATCTTGAGGCGATGCAATTCAAATAAAAGTACGTTAAGCGCATAAGAAAAGCTCCTGAGTAGTGCCAGCTACTCAGGGGCTTTTCTTGCGTGCCGGGCATGGCACAATTCTTGCAGGTGAAAGTCCTGTCACAGGTGGCTACCGCCAAGTGTAGCGAACCGCAAGCCGTAGAC
>CACZLE010000075.1 GCA_902781945.1 uncultured Eubacteriales bacterium
CCGCAGGCAGACTGAGGATGAGCGATTCTGCGAATCGCCATCCGAAACCCGCGCTTGCCGCAGGCAGTAGCGCGGGGCGTAGAACTGAAAGAGAAGGCCCCGCCGTATCTTTCTCCTCGTCAAATTTCTGTTTGTTTATCCAGTGCTGACTGGATCATATTCATTGAAAAAACCCCGCCTGGCCAAATAGCCAAGCGGGGCAATTGTTTTGCCGTTACCTGCTTCCCTGATCGTAGGGGATACCCTCGGCCTTGGGGGCCGCGCTGTTCTTGGAGAAGAAGATCAGCACCACCAGGGAGATGATGTAGGGCAGCATGTTGTAGACTGTGCTGGGCAGGTTCAGGGCCGCCAGCAGGTCAAAGCCCGTGTACACGTTGCTCAGCGCGCGGAAGAAGCCGAACAGCATGGCCGCCAGGGCGATGCGGAAGGGCTTCCAGCCGCCAAAGATCATGACGGCCAGGGCCAGGAAGCCGAAGCCCGCCACGCCGTTTTCAAACTTCCATTCGGATACGCCCGCGGTGATGTACACCAGACCGCCCAGGCCGCCCAGCAGGCCCGAGATCATCACGCCCGCGTAGCGCATCTTGTACACGTTGATGCCCACGGAGGCCGCCGCCTGGGGATGCTCACCGCAGCTCATGAGGCGCAGGCCGAAGCGGGTCTTGTACAGGATCACGTAGGCCAATATCAGCAGGCACAGGGCCAGGGGCATGAACCAGTTGAACTCATAGCCGTCCACCAGCAGGAAGGCCTTCTTGGCCTGGATATATTGCAGGGTGGATGAGGGGTTGTTGGGGTTGGCGCTGGTGTTGATGGCCTTCACGATGACCGTGGCAGCAGCCGTGCCCAGCAGGTTCATAGCGGTGCCCACCAGCGTCTGGTCCGCCTTAAAGTTGATGGCGGCCACCGCCAGCAGCAGGGAATACAGGATGCCCAGCACCATGGCGGCCAGGATAGACAGGATAATGATGATGAAGGCGCTGGTGCCCGCGGGCATGGCACTCATCACCAGGGCGCCGCCCAGGGCGCCGAACACCATGATGCCCTCCAGACCGATGTTGATCACGCCGCTGTGCTCGGAGAAGCAGCCGCCCAGGGCCACCAGCATCAGCACGGAGGTAAAGACCAGGGTATACTGGATCAGCAGGATCATTTAGCGCTCCCTCCTTTCGCGGCGTTCTTCTGCTCGGCCCGGCGGTCCAGCCACTTGGTCAAAGTGAGCTTGAAGAACAGCACGAAGCCGCAGAAGTAGATGATCAGGGAGGAGATCAGGTTACTGATCTCGGCGGGGTACACCTGCTTGTTCAGCTGCGCGCCGCCGTCTGTGATATGCTGGATGAAGAAGCTGGAGAAGATGGCGCCCAGGGGATGGAGGCCGCCCAGGAAGGCGGCGGCGATGCCGTTGAAGCCCATGGCGGGCACGGAGGACTGGGTGCAGCTCCATTCTTCAAAGCCGGTCAGGTACAGCATGGCCGCGCCGATGCCGGCCAGGCCGCCCGCGATGGCCATGGTGAGGATGATGTTGGTGCGGTCCTGCATGCCGCAGTATTTGGCGGCGTGCTTGTTGAGACCCGTGGCCCGCAGCTCATAGCCCAGCTTGGTCTTGGTCAGCAGCACCCAGATGCCCACCGCCAGCAGGATCGCCAGGGGAATGGCCAGGCCCACGTATTTATTGTTGTTGAACAGGCCGTTGATGCCCAGCTGAGGCAGCACGGCCCCGGGGTGGGCCACCGTGGTGGCCACGCCGTTTTCCATGACCACCTTCTTGGTGATCTCATAGGTATAGGGGCTGGTGGGATTTTTGACGTTGCTCAGGATGGTGTTGACCAGGTACAGGGAGATCCAGTTGAGCATGATGCAGCTGATGACCTCGTTCACGTTGCGGTAGGCCTTCAGCGCGCCGGACAGCGCGCCGATCAAAGCGCCCGCCAGCACCGCCATGAGCATGCAGGGCAGCCAATGCCAGCCCAGGCCCACGGCGCAGTAGATGCACGCGCCCGCGCCGGCCACATACTGGCCCGCCGCGCCGATGTTGAACAGGCCCACCTTGTAGGCAAAGAGCACGCTCAGGCTGCACATCAGCAGGGGAGCGGTCTTGACCAGGGTGTTGCCCATGTTCTTGAGCTGAGTGGTGGGCTTGCTGTAATTGAGGAAGTTCTTGATGATATCCATGATGGCTTCGCCCGCGCCTGCCGGATTGATGATCAGCAGGGAGATGAAGCCCACCAGCAGGCCCAGCAGGATGCACAGCAGGGAGGTCAAAAGCGACTGCACCGCGGGCTTGCGCAGAATGGAATTGTTGCTTTGCATGCCTTACGCCTCCTTCCGTTTCGCGCCTGCCATGTACAGGCCCATTTCTTCGGGGGTGGTGGTCTTGGGATCCAGTTCGCCCACGATCTCGCCCTCGTACATCACCAGGATGCGGTCCGATACGTCCAGCACCTCGTCCATTTCCAGGCTGACCAGCAGCACGGCCTTGCCGGCGTCACGCTGGGCCACGATCTGCTTGTGGATGTATTCGATGGCGCCCACGTCCAGTCCGCGGGTGGGCTGCACGGCCACCAGCAGCTTGGGATCGCGGTCGATCTCGCGGGCCACGATGGCCTTTTGCTGGTTGCCGCCGGACATGGCGCGGGAGGTGGTGATGGCGCCCTGGCCGCTGCGGATGTCGTACTGGTCGATCAGCCGGTCCGCGTACTGGCGGATGTTCTTGCGGCGCAGGAAGCCGGTCTTGGTGAAGTCGTCCTCAAAGTAGCGCTGCAAAACGATGTTGTCTTCCAAGCTGTAATCCAGCACCAGGCCGTGCTTGTGCCGATCCTCGGGGATATGGCTCATGCCCATGATGCTGCGCTTGCGGATGGGCATTTTGGTAATGTCCTTGCCCAGCAGCTCGATCTTGCCGGATACCAGGGGCTCCAGACCCGTAAGGCCGTAGACAAACTCCGTCTGGCCGTTGCCGTCGATACCGGCAATGCACACGATCTCGCCCGCCCGCACCTCGAAGGACACGTTCTTGACGGCGTTGTTGTGATGGGCGCGGGAGGCCACGGTCATGCCCTCCACCTTGAGGATCACGTCGCCCACGTGCTGGGGCTGCTTTTCCACGTGGAAATTGACGTTGCGGCCCACCATCATGGCGGAGAGCTGCTCCATGGTCACGTCCTTGGTGTTGACGGTGCCGATGTATTTGCCCTTGCGCAGCACGCTGCAGCGGTCCGCCACGGCCATGATCTCGGCCAGTTTGTGGCTGATGAACAGGATGCTCTTGCCTTCCGCCGCCAAATTCCGCATGATCTGCATGAGCTCGTCGATTTCCTGGGGCGTCAACACGGCGGTGGGCTCGTCAAAGATCAGGATCTCGTTTTCGCGGTACAGCATTTTGAGGATCTCGGTGCGCTGCTGCATGCCCACGGTGATATCGCTGATCTTGGCGTCGGGGTCCACCTGCAGACCGTATTTTTCGCTCAGCTCGATCACGCGCTTGCGGGCCTCGGCCTTGTGAAGCAATCCGCCCTTGCCCACGGGCTCCACGCCCAGGATGATGTTGTCCAGCACCGTAAAGCATTCCACCAGCTTAAAGTGCTGGTGCACCATGCCGATGCCCAGGGCGTTGGCGTCGTTGGGGTCGCTGATCTTGACCTCCTTGCCGTCCTTCTTGATGATGCCCTCCTCCGGCTGATACAGGCCGAAGAGCACGCTCATCAGCGTGGATTTGCCCGCGCCGTTTTCACCCAGCAACGCGTGGATCTCGCCCTTGCGCAGCTGCAATGTGATGTCGTCGTTGGCAATGATGCCGGGGAAACGCTTGGTAATGTGCAGCATTTCAATGGCATATTCTTCGCCGGGCTGCCGCGTTTGATCATTTCCCATGGTCGCATACCTCCCGTTCGCAGTATTCAAAAAGATGAAGTATTGTGTCTCTTTCTGACAAAAACCCCCGCGAAACCACGGGGGCTTTTGTCAAAAATCCAGGAACGCGGTCAGGCGCTCCTGGATAGGGGATCTTACTTCACGGTGCCCAGATCGTTCACGGTGATGGCGACGGCGGGCATGGCGTCGATGGCGTTGGAGACGGTCACGTCACCAGCGAACATCTTGGCGACCAGCGCGGCGTAGTCGTCAGCGGTGAAGGTGTCGGAGAACTGGGTGGAGGGAGCGATCTGCACATAGTTGGCAGCGGGCTCGTTGCCGACCAGGCCCAGATTGTCGATCTTGCCGCCGTAGTTGGCCCACTCGCCAGCCTTGATGCCGGTCAGCAGGGTGTCAACGGTGGCAGCCAGGCCCTTCATGGCGCTGGTCACGGTCAGACCTTCGCCATACAGACCGTCGATGGTGGCGGCCTGGTCCACGTCAACGCCGATGACCTTGGCGCCGGGAACCTTGGCAGCAGCTTCGCCGGCAGAGGTGAAGATACCGCCGCCGCAGGCAAACACGACTTCCACGCCCAGGGTCTGATACCAGTTGTCCATGTAAGCGGTGATGTCGGCGTCGCCATAGAACTGGTTGCCGTACACATATTCCACAGTCACATCGCCCGCGATGCCCAGCTCGGCGGCGGCGTCATTGGCGCCCTGCACGAAGCCGAAGCCATAGCGAACCACGGCGGGGACGGCCATGCCGCCCAGGAAGCCCAGGTGCTTGTAGCCCAGCTTCACGGCAGCGTAACCGGCCATGTAGCCGCACAGCTCTTCCTGGTACACAGCGCAGTACACGTTGCTGCCAACCTCGACGCCTTCGCCCAGGTCGCCCGCGCTCACGTCCAGCGCCACGAACTTCACTTCGGGATAGTCGCCCTGCACTTCAGCGATGGTGCCGCCGAAAGCGTAGCCGGGCATAATCAGTACGTTGTAGCCTTCGTCGTCAGCCTTTTCCACCATGGCCACGCGCTCAGCGGTGCTGTCACCGGCGGGCTTGTAGTAGGTGAAGTCAACGCCGTTGGCTTCGCACCAGGCCTTGGCGGCCTCGTAGGTGGTCTGGTTGAAGGACTGGTCAGTGATATCGCCGTAGTCGGTGATCATCGCAACGCGCATGTCCTCAGCGGAAGCAACAGCCACAACGGACAAGACCATCATGGCGGCCAGGAGAAGAGCAACAAACTTCTTCATTTCCAATGTCCTCCTTCGGATTTTGCGCGCCCTTGTGGGGCGCAGTTGATCCGGCATCTGCAATTCGATGCCTGCATTCATTATATCAGAATCGACAATATTTGAAAAGGTGATTTTCATAAACTTTTTATTACGTTTTTTTTCCGAATGTTCGGATAATAAAACAGATCCTCCGGCTGAAGGATCTGTCAATGGATGCTTATTCCGCGGTTTCTTTGGCTTTTTTGGCCTTTTTATGATGCTTTACCAGGGCGCGGATCACCAGGATGATGACGGTCAGGCCCGCCAGCCAGGGCAGGGCCGCCACCAGGAACACTACCAGGGCCTGCAAAAATTCGCCTACCAATTCAAAGGAATCCGCCAGGGCGCTTTCGATGCGCTCGCCCAGGGTCTGGCCCCGCACCTCCACGGGCTCCGCGGTGCTCAGCTCCCGCAGTTCCACATAGACAGTGGAATCGCTGACCCGGCTGTCGTAGCCGTTCATCTGCCCGGTGTAATAGTCGATCCAATACTGGGTGTCGCTGATGGCGTCCTCCAGTTCGATCAGGTCGGCCACGTCCTCCGCCTTGGCCATCAGCTCGGTGAGCCGCTGCAATTTGGCCTTCTGGGTGTCCAGGCGGGTCTGCATGTCGTAATAGCTGTCGCTCACGTCCTGGCTGCTTTCGGAATAGGAGGATACGCTGCCCACGTTCCGCGCCCCGCCGATGAATTCATCCAGCTTGTCCGAAGGAATGCGCAGGGTAAAGGACGCCCGGCGCAAGGAATTGACGGTGCCGTCGCCCGAGGTGCTCAGGCTTTCGATGCGTCCGCCCAGCCGGGCGGTCAGCTCCCGCAGGGTTTCGTAATCCGCCTGATATTCCTTGGTCTTGATGGTGAAATTGACGGTGCGGATGATCTTGGCCTGACGGACCCCCTCGGCGGCGGCAGGCGCTTCATCCATTTCATATTCCACAGCCTCGGCGGCGGTGGTAAAGGTGGCGTTCATGCCCATGCCCGCGGCTCGATCGGCATAATAGCTGCCGCCGTCATAGCCGTCCTCCGCGATATAGGTATCATAGGAAGCGGAGGTCTTGTAATTGGTCGGTTTGTTGCGGTTGTTCAAGAAGGTGGCTGTGGTGCCTACCAGCACCACCGCGGCGGCAGCCACGCCTGCCAGGGTGCGTTTCCAGGGGAATTGCAGGATCTTTCCGTTCATTTTTCGGTCCTCCTTTTGTATTGCATCCCGCCAGGAGGAGGAAAAGGACGGCGGCGTCTGCTCGTCCGCGTCCATGGCCCGCATCTCGCGGCGCATGGCCAGCAGCATGGCGCAATCGGCGCACGAGGCTGCATGCTCTTCCATCGCGCGCTTTTCTTCCGGCGTCCAATCCGTCTCCGGGGTATCGAGAAGCAAAGCGAAATCCTTGTGATCCATCATCTTTGCCTCCCTTCACCTGCTTGGACGCAGGAAAAATCGTTTTGTTCCATTTGCATCAAAATATTTTTCATTTTTTCCCGGGCGCGGCTGAGTCGGCTTTTCACCGTGCCCTCGCTGACCTCCAGTATCCCCGCGATCTCGTCGTAGGGCAGCTGCTGAAAGTCCCGCAGCACGATCACCGCCCGCTGATCCGCGGAAAGCTGCGTCAGAGCGTATTGGATCTGCCTGCGGAGCTCCTGCCGTTCCAGTCGGTCCCCGGGCTGGGGCATACGGCTGTCCGCCGGATCAAAGCCCGATTCCCGCAGTTCGTCCAGGGAAGCCGTATCCTTTCGCCTGCGCAGAAAATCCAGACAGGCGTTGTACGCGATGCGGTACAGCCAGGTCTTGGGACTGGCCTGGCCGCGGAAGCTGTCAAAGGCGCGATAGGCCCGCAGCAGCGCTTCCTGGGCGCAGTCCTGGGCGTCCTCGGCGTTGCCCGTCATCCGCAGGCACAGCAAATAGAGCATGCGTTCATGCTCCCGCGCCAGGTCCTCAAAGCGCTCGGCCCGGCTTTTGCGATGAAACAAGCTCATGTCGGCTCCGCTCCTTTCCACGCCTATTATAACAAGAGTATACGGATTTTTCAATTGACTTTGCCATGCAGAAAAGATATACTAAAAATACCATATACAAGGAGGGATTCCTATGCGCTTTTTATTGACCGGCGGCGCTGGTTTTATCGGTTCGCATACCTGCGTGGCCCTGCTGAACGCGGGCCATGAGGTGGTGGTGCTGGACAACTATTCCAACAGCAGTCCCGAGGCCCTGCGCCGGGTGGAGAAGATCACCGGCAAAAAGGTGACGGTATACGAGGGGGATTGCTGCGACGCGGATACGGTGAACCGCGTGCTGGATGCTGAAAAGATCGACGCGGCTGTGCACTTCGCGGGCTATAAGGCCGTGGGCGAATCGGTGCGCATCCCCTTGAACTATTATGAAAATAACCTGAATTCCGCCTTGACCCTGTGCCGCTGCATGAGCGAGCACCAGGTGAAGCGTATCGTGTTCTCCAGCTCCGCCACGGTGTACGGCGAGGAGAACCAGCCGCCCTATACCGAGGATATGCCCCGGGGCACCTGCACCAATCCCTACGGCTGGACCAAGTCCATGATCGAGCAGATATTGACCGACCTGAACGTGGCCGATCCGGAATGGACCGTGGTGCTGCTGCGCTACTTCAATCCCGTGGGCGCCCATGAAAGCGGCCTGATCGGCGAAGACCCCAGCGGCATCCCCAATAATCTGATGCCCTTCATCTGTCAGACGGCGGCGGGCGTGCGGGAAAAGCTGAGCATGTTCGGCAACGATTATCCCACCCCCGACGGCACCTGCGTGCGGGATTACATCCACGTGATGGATCTGGCGGAAGGCCATGTGAAGGCCCTGGAGTACGCCATGACCCACCGGGGCACCGAGATCATCAACCTGGGCACAGGCGAGGGATACAGCGTCTATCAGGTGGTGCATGCCTTTGAAAAGGCCAACAACCTGATCCTGAACAAGCAGGATGCGCCCCGCCGCCCCGGCGATCTGCCCTTCAGCTTCGCCGATGCCAGCAAGGCCGCCCGGCTGCTGAACTGGCGCGCCACCCGCACGCTGGAGGATATGTGCCGGGATGCCTGGCATTGGCAGCAGCTCAATCCCCACGGCTACCGCGAATGAGGAAAATGCCATGACACAGGAACAAATCATGCGGATCCTGCCCCATTTCCGTTTTCAGGGCGCGTTTCAGTCCATGGAGGAATTGAAAAGCGGTAACGTGAACCACACATACCGTCTGGTTTATGATGATAACGGCGCGCGGTATGACTACGTGCTCCAGCGCATCAACACCTACGCCTTCCGTGAGCCCGCCCGGATGATGGAAAACATCGCGGGGGTGACGGATCATCTGCGCCGGGCGCTGATCAAAAACGGCGAAAGCCCGGACCGCCGCGTGCTGGAGGTCATCCGCACGGTGGAGGGCCAGCCGCTGTATATCGAGGGCGAGGACGTATGGCGGGCTTATATCTTCATCACGGACGCCTTTGCCTATGATACCGTGGACGCCGCCGCCTTCCGGGAAGTGGGCCGGGGCTTTGGCAACTTCCAAAAGCTGCTCATCGATTATCCTGCGGACCAGCTGTTTGAATCCATCCCCAATTTCCATAACACCTACAAGCGCTTCTTCCAGCTGATGCGCGCCATCGATGAGGACAAGGCCGGACGGGTTAAGGACGTGCGGGATGAGATCGAATTCTTCTTTGATCGCCGCAAAATGCTGTGCAGCATCGTGGAGCTCATCGAACAGGGCGTCCTGCCCCTGCGCGTGACCCATAACGACACCAAATCCAACAACGTGATGCTGGACCGCGCCACGGGCAAAGCCATCTGCGTCATCGACCTGGACACCGTGATGCCAGGCAGCGTGCTCTATGATTACGGCGACGCCATCCGCTTCGGGGCCAATACCGCCGCGGAGGACGAGCCGGATACCAGCAAGATCTCCCTGGACCTGGACAAAGCCCGGGCCTTCACCGAGGGCTTCATGGAGGAGACCAACGGCTTTTTGACGGAAGACGAGCTGCGCCGCCTGCCCCTGGGCATCAAGGTGCTGACGGGCGAACTGGCCATGCGCTTCCTGACGGATTACCTGGACGGCGACCTCTATTTCAAGATCGATTATCCTCAGCATAACCTGGTGAGGACACGGGCCCAGATCGCCCTGCTGCGGGATATTGAGCGGAAAGAGGCGGAATTGCAGGCCCTGGTGGACGCTCTGATCGGATAAACGCGATTCCATAACGCGGGATGATACCGTCTGAGGTGTCATCCCGCTTTTTCATGGCAAATTTTTCTTAACAAAACTGTTGACATTTATCTTCATTTGTGCTATATTAATATGCGTCGCCGGAAAGCGGCATGGTCGCATGGCTCAGTTGGTAGTACCTACTGGTACCTTCGTAGGAAAGCTCATGGTCGCATGGCTCAGTTGGTAGTACCTACTGGTACCTTCGTAGGAAGTCGCATGGTCGCATGGCTCAGTTGGTAGTACCTACTGGTACCTTTGGGCAAAACAGCGATGTACAAGTGAACGAGCCGCTGGCAAGTCGTTCACATCGAAAACCGAGTAGCCTCCCCTAAGAAACCGAACTAATTAGGAGAGTTTGCCAGAAAAGTTCGGAAAAATAGTGGTTAAGGTCGCATGGCTCAGTTGGTAGGACGTACTGTCCAGAGTACATAACGATTTACTCCCCCGAAGGATGGGATTGACAAATTGAATATGGTTTTCGGACGCATGGTCGCATGGCTCAGTTGGTAGAACCCACTGGTCAAGTTATCAAACTGCCGGTTCATGAGTATCTCAAGTGACCGGCCCACTGGTAGACAAGACCGACATGCGCAGGAAGCTGAAATGGCCGAACGATTTCAGCGGATAAGGCTAAAAAGTTCGGAATTAGGTCGCATGGCTCAGTTGGTAGTACCTACTGGTACCTTCGTAAGAAAATGCCATGTCGATGTGAACGGGTTGCTGGCAAGCCGTTCACTCGAAGCCTCGGAAAGCTCCCCTAATAACACGAACATTTTTAGGAGGGATTGCCAGTAAAGTTCGGATAAGGTCGCATGGCTCAGTTGGTAGAGCACATCGTTCACATCGATGGGGTCACAGGTTCGAGTCCTGTTGCGACCACCACAAAACCTCGAAGGCATAAGGCTTTCGAGGTTTTTTCTATCTCATTATGTTAATTCACGAACATTCATAATTTAGAGTGTGCAGTTTCATTTTCGATGTTGACAGGTTGGTCGACCATTTCGTTCACGCGAGTCGATGTGAACGAGTGCCCGGCGTCGATGTGAACGACTTGCTGGCGTCGATGTGAACGACTTGCCGGTTTCGATGTGAACGGCTTGCTGGTTTCGATGTGAACGGTTTGCCGGACAGGCACACTTCCTATAAGAATAGATACCGGTTGGCTTAAGGACCGGAATAGTGTATAACAATGGGGTGGTATCGGAAGAGCCACTCCAAAAAAGTTTTTCTGAAAAATTTAAGTTTTGGTGCTGCCCATCGTCTAAATGGTTGAGGAGGTGATTAACGGTGGGAATGATTCAGGCGCCGAATCAAACCCCGGCAGACCGACTTGATCGAATGGTGCAGCAATACGAAAAGGATTTGCTCCGAATCTGCTGCATATATCTGAGGAATCGTACTGCCGCTGATGATGTGGTGCAGGAGACCTTCCTGAAGGCATTCAAAAACATGGATACCTTTCGAGGAGAGAGCAGCGAGAAGACCTGGCTGATCCGAATCGCTATAAATTGCTGCCGTGATTACAGGCGCAGTGCTTGGTATCGGTACATAGATTTCCGTGTGTCGGTCGACCAGTTACCTATAATGTCTTCTGCGCCGCCAAGCGATGATCATATTGCGCTGACCATGGCGATCATGAAGCTGAAGCCCAAATACATGGAAGTCGTTCTGCTGTATTTCTATGAGGGCTACCCCATCAAGGAAATTGCGGAAATGCTAAACCTGACGGAGGCTGCTGTTTCCAGCAGAATCCACAAGGCAAAGCAAAAACTAAAAGCTGAACTGGAAGGAGGCGAAGACGATGAAAAGT